>JAPOVS010000023.1 GCA_026708055.1 bacterium
AGCACCCATCGCCCCCAAACTACCGGCCCCGGCCCCGACCACGCCACGGAACCGCTTGATGTGGCTGCGGGGCTCCATGAGGGGATGGTTCGTTGCCAGCGTCGTGGTCATAGCGGACGGGATACTTTCGAACTCGACGACCGGATCGTCGCCACCCCCACCTCGGCGCTCTGGGCCGCAAGGGTCGGGCCGACTCCCAGAACCCGAGCGACAGACCCCTCCTGGTCGGCCGTGCGCGACCACGGTCCGAGGAGGGCAGCAGGCACGACATGGAGTTAGAGCATTAGCGGATAGGCTCTGACCAGGCACTTTGCAGTCGACTACAGAGGCGCGAACCGTGTCGCCGGAGCCTAGATTCCGGCCTTCGCCGGAATGACGGGAGAAGTGCTCAGTCGGCGGTGGCCGCCTATCCGCTAATGCTCTCAGCCTTGCCCCCTCAGCCGTCCGTCGCCAGCCTCGTCGCAACCGCACCGACCTCTATCTCGTCGCCGGGCGAGAGCGGGACCATGGGACCGAGCGAACCGGTCATGACACACTCCCCCGCCGCCAGCGGCGTGCCGCGCTCGCACATCGAGTCGGCCAGCCAAACAAGGGCGTGCAACGGGTTGCCGCCGAGCGCCGCCAGCTCAGGCCCCTCAACGGGCCAAGCCGACTTCCCGTTCAGGCGCAAACCCATGTGCACCTCGCCCCTTTGGATCCTGAGGTCCGAGAGCGACATCGGCCGGCTGCCGACCACGTAGAACCAGGTGCAGGCGTTGTCGGCGACCATGTCCACGACGGTCAGGTCCCAGTCGACGATCCGGCTGTCGACGATCTCGATCGCCGGCAGAACATAGGAAATCGCACTCATGACGTCGACGACGGTGTGGGTGCCCTTGTCGAGGTCGTCGCCGAGCACGACGGCGAGTTCGGCCTCGGCCCGCGGCTGCATGAGGGTGCCCGCCGGGATGGCGATCCCGTCCGCGACGCACCGGTCGGCGAACAGGGTGCCGCTCACGGGCTGGGCGAAGCCGAGCTGCCGCTGCACCGCCTCGGAAGTGAGTCCGATCTTGTGGCCGGCGATCCGGCGACCCTCGGACACGGCCAAGTCCGTGTTCACCTGCTGGACGGCGTACGCGGCGCCCACATCGGAGTCGCTGCCGAGCAGGTGGCGCACAGGCTCGCACTGCCGACCCGACTCGGCGGCCTCGCGAAGCCGCTGGGCGGCTACGGCGATCGACGATTGCAGCATCCCGCGCCCTTCCTGGTCGGTCGAACCCGCCACAACGTAGCCGCGGCGACGCACCGTCCCGCCTCGGCGAACCGCCAAACGTGTATCTCGCTCATGCCCCCAGTGTGGCGAGGGGGTACGACAGTGCGCCGGGCCGAACGTCGGGGAACACCTCCAGCGGCCGAGTCGGGCCACCGGCCGGGAACGCCGCGGCGGCTACAGCCGCAATCGGCGGCGTTTCAGTTTGCCGTCAACGGGGTCGACGGTGTAGCCGCCCGACTCCAAGGCTGTGAGCCCCAGCAGCGGCTCGGCATCGTCCTCTCCGAAGATGACGGTGCTTCCCACGATCCTGCCCATGAACTCGACATCCGCCGTGGCCACCTCAGCGCTGAACTCTCGACCGTCGGCCAGGATGTAGACGCAACTGTCCAACGGGCGGAGGCCGATGGACACCAGATGCCGCCTGGGGACCTGACTGTCAGTGGCGCCCGTGTCCACCAGGAACCGTCCCTCCCAGCACCGATCCCGCTCAGCCGGGTTCCTGATCGTCACGTCTACGTGGGTTTCGCCCATGGATCTGTTCCTCTCCTTTGGCTTCTTTCGGTCGGCCGCCACAGCCTCGATCGGATCACCGCGCCTCGGCGAACCTCCAAACGTGTCTCTCTTTCACGCCTTCACTCTGGCCGGGGGGTATGACACTCCCCGCCGGCAGCAGCTAGCGGCGCAGGCGGCGGGTCTGTTTGAGTCGGCCGTCGACGGGGTCGACGTCGAAGCCGGTCGACTCCAAAGCCGTGAGCCCCAGCAGCGGCTCGGCTCCGTCCTCTCCGAAGATGACGGCCCCTCCGGTCACAGTGCCTTCGAACTCGAGCTGGGCAACCGCAACCTCGGCGCGGGACACCCGACCGTCGGCCAAGAGGTACTCTCGGCTGCCTACGGGACGCAGGCCGATGGCCTCCAGATGCCCCCTGGCGACCTGACTGTCGGTGGCGCCTGTGTCCACCAGGAACCGTCCTTCCCAGCACCGATTCGGCTCGGCCGGGTTCCTGATCGTCACGTCTACATGTGTCTCGCCCATTTGCCGGTGCCTTCCCCTCCGCTGCGGGAGACTTGACTCGAATCGCCGCGGCCGCCGCACGGCCCTGAGAGATCCGATCTCCAAGTATAGCGCGCAGCTAATGAATGTCAAGTATTTAAATTGATCGAAACTATATTATAAGTGACCGTCTGGATGCCGGGTGGCGCGAGACAGGAGGGGACCGCCCGGCGTTGGCGCATCGACCGCGTAGGGTCCGGCACCATGGCCGACTCAGCGACTCGCGCCGCACCGGCGGGGCCGGGCGCCCACAGCGGGTACGTGGCCTTCGACTTGGAGGCGAACGCCGACCGGGCCGATCCGCCGGCGCATGAGATCATCGAGATCGGGGCCGTGGCGGTGCTCGACGGCCGGGAGGTCGGTCGCTTCGAGACCCTCGTGCGCCCCACCCGCACCCTACGAGAGACCACCCGGCAGCTCACCGGCCTGGACGACGCAGCACTGGCGGGCGCGGCGAGTCCGGCCGCCGCGCTGGAGAGTTTCTGCGAGTTCGCCGCCGGTCGGCCGCTGGTGGCCCACAACGGCTTCGGCTACGACTACCCGCTGCTCGACGCCACCGCCGAGCGGACCGGAGTGCGCCTGCCAGCGGTCACCCGGCTGGACAGCCTGGAGTTGGCGCACCTGGTCTACCCGCGGGCCGCCAAGAGCGCCGGCACCGACATCGACGGACGCCGGCCTCCAAAGGGCCACAGCCTCGACGCCCTAGCCAAGTTCCTGCTGGGCACCCGACCCCGAACCACCCACCGGGCCCTGGGCGATGCGCTGCTGCTGCGAGAGGTGCTCACCCGCCTGCTTGCCGAAATGGGGCGCGACGAGCCCGTGCGACGGCTGCAGCGTTGGGCGCTGGGGGCGACCGGCCACCCGTGGGCCAGCCTGCTGGCCGAGGTGAGCAATCCCCCGCCGCTGGAGCATGTGATCCCGGCCCCGGCGCCGCCACCGGTGCGTCCGCCAGCCAGGGGAGCGCGCACTTTCGACCCGGTCGCGGTCGGGGCGGCCTTCGAACGGGGCGGGCGCCTCATGTCCAAGGCACGCGAGCCCCGCGAGGCGCAGATCCAGATGGCGAAGGCGGTTGCCGAGACCCTTCGCGACGGCGGCAGACGGCTCATCGAGGCCCCCACCGGCACCGGCAAGACCCTGGCCTACCTGGCGCCAGCCATCGAGTACGCGATCGCCGCCGGAGAGACGGTGATGATCGCCCCGCACTCCAAGGTGCTCCAAGATCAGATCATGACGACCCTGGAAGAACTGCAGGGCGAGATCGGTCCGTTCGTCTCAGCGGTGGTGAAGGGGGCCGCCAACTACATCAGCCTCGAAGCCCTGGCAGGCGAGCTCGACGCCCTGGCAGCGGCCCTCCCGCAGGAGTCGTCGAAGGGGGTCGAGTCGGCGGACCGCCCACTCGCCGGATCCGCCGGGGCGGGGTCGCCTCACGAGTCGGCGGGCGCGACCGACAACCCGGAATCGGCCGAGACGCCCGCCTTCGAGCCGGGACCGCCCCACCCACCGGCCCCTGCGACCGACGCCGACGACCACGCCCTCGGGCTGATGCTGGCGATCATCTGCGGCTGGGTCGCCAAGACGCCGACAGGCGACTGGGACGACCTCCGCAGCGGCTCGATCGAGTCAAACCGATCCGTGGCACCGCTCGGTTCCGGGCTCTGGACGCTCGACCCCAACGGACCCGCGACAACCACGAGTGGCAGTAGCGCCCCCGCACGCCCATCGGTCAATCCCAACCGGGCCGCCCGCCGGGCGCTGCAAGCCCGCCTGCGCACCACCGGCGAGGCCGACTCGTGGGCCGGCGACTTGGCGCGGCTGGACTTTCTCACACGAGCGCGGGACATGGTGTGCCCGACCCGCGACGGCCCCGCGCCTGCCCACGTCGTCGTCGGGAACCACGCTCTGATCGTCACCTGGGACGGCTGGCAGGACGGCGCCGAGCGGTTGATCCTGGACGAGGCCCACAACTTCGAGGACGCCGCCACTGACGCTCTCACCAGCGAGGCGGGCGTTTCCGACGTGGAGGAGTTGGCAAGGCTGGTCTGGAACGGGCGAGGCCGCAGCACCGTGCGCCGGTTGGCCGAGGCCGCCGGCTGGCGCCTTGCCGAGGAGCCGTTGTCGAGCCTGCGCGAGACCGCCGAGCAGGTGATCGAGACAACCTCGGCGCTCACCGCGCCGCTGGTGGGCTACGTGCGAGGCCGGACGGCCGCCTCCCCCAGCGACACTTACCCCGCGTCGCTGCGGATCCAGCCCGGGGGCGACACCGGACACCGGGACTATTCGCCGGTGGTGACGTCCGGCCGGAACCTGGTGGCGGCGTTGCGCCAACTTCGCGCTGCGTTCAACGAGGTCAATCTGCCCGGAGAGCTGAAGCCCCCCTACAAGCGGCGCCGCCTCGAGGACGAGATAGCGCGGATGGGCCAGGAGGCCAAGCGCCTAGCCGACGTCATCGACCGGGCGCTGTGGGCCGAGGACCCGACCCGCATGGTCTCGGCCTGCGAGATCGCCCACAGCAACGGCGCTTGGACATGGACGCTGAAGCAGATGCCGCTCTCGGTGGCCGGCAAGCTGCGGGATATCTGGGACAGCCTGAGCGCCCTGGTGGGCACCTCTGCCACCCTGGCGGTGGGCGGCGACTTCGGGCACATCATGAACTCGTTGGGGCTCGAGGCCACGAACCCTCCGCTGAGGCTGGCCAGCCCGTTCCCCTGGCTGAGCGAGAACCACCTGCTGCTGCGAACCGACTACCTGCCTGCGCCCCGGGCGCGCCTCATGGAGGAGTTCAAGGGTTCGGCGGCACGGGAGATCCCCCGGCTCCTGATCCTCACCGGCGGGCGCGGGCTGGTGCTGATGACCGCCCGAGCCCGATTGGAGTTCGTGCGCGACCACGCCCGGCCGATCCTGGAGGCCACCGAGGCCCCGGACGGCCCCAAAGCGGAGGGCATCCCGCTGCTAGCCCAGGGCGACGACTCGGCGGCGGCCCTCGTGGAGCGGATGCGCACCGAGAGGGCTGCCAGCCTGCTGGCATTGCGCTCGTTCTGGGAGGGAGTGGACGTGCCCGGCGAGGCGCTCAGCCTGCTGATCATTGAGAAGATCCCCTTCGACTCGCCCGCCGACCCGCTCACCGCCGCTCGAATGGACGCCTTGGAGTTGGCGGGCCGCGATCCGTTCTCCCGCTACCTGGTGCCGCGGGCGGCGCTGCGGTTCGCCCAAGGCGTGGGACGCCTGATACGCACCGAGTCCGATCGGGGAGTCACAGTCGTGCTCGACAGCCGGCTCTGTCGCCCCACCCCCTACCGCGAGACGATGCTGAAGACCCTGCCGGGGCCGCCGAGCCGCCACACGGCCCGCAGCGGCGACGAGGCCTACCGCGCCGTCGCCGCTCACCTCGGCGACGTGAGCTATGACGACGCCATGCGGGCCCGGCTGGAGGCCGTACCCGGCGCCGGCGCTTGGAGCGACCTGGCGTCACTGGCACTGACAGACGCCGAGGCCGCAGACGCCGCCCTGGTCGCCGAACGGCTGGACGAGGTGCGCCGCCGCTTCGGGTTCGACCGCTGGCGGCCGGGCCAGCTGGAGGTCATGCAGCGCTTCATCGCCGGCCGGGACACCCTGGCCGTGCTGCCGACCGGCTCGGGCAAGTCGATCACCTTCCAGATCCCGGCGTTGCTCTCCCCCGGTCTGACCCTGGTGATGTCGCCCCTGACGGCGCTCATGAACGACCAGGTTCAGAACCTGCGCTCCCGAGGGGTCACGCAGGTGCAGACCATCCACAGCGGGGTCGGCCAGTCCGAATGGCGCGACATCCTGCGGGCCGCCCGCAAGGGCCACTACAAGCTGATCTATGTGAGCCCCGAGCGGCTCTGGTCACAGGAGTTCGTCCGGACGCTGGCCGACCTGGACGTGCGCCGGGTGGCCATTGACGAGGCGCACTGCATCTCGCAGTGGGGGCACACCTTCCGCCCCGAGTACAAGGCCATCCCCAAGGCGCTGGAGTGGATCACCGCGGGCCGGCTGCCGACTCTGGCGGTCACGGCCACCGCCACACCAAAGGTGCGCAGCGAGATCCGCGACCTGCTGCGGTTGCAGGCGGATCCAGCCGACGACATCGCGCGGTCGCCGGACCGCCCCGAGATCCGCTACTACATCGAGCGCTGCTCCGACCGCGCCGACCGCGACCTGCGAGCAGTGCAGATCGTCGAGAGCCTCCGACGCCGAGCCGCCATCGTCTACGTGCCCACCCGCCGCGACACCACCCGCCTGGCCGCAACGCTGGCGGTCGCCGGCCACGTCGCCCAGCCCTACCACGGCGGCATGGAGCAACCCCGCCGCCAGTACATCGAGGACGCATTCCGCCACGGCGAGGTGGATGTCGTCGTGGCCACCAAGGCCTTCGGCATGGGCATCGACAAGCCCGACATCGAGCTGGTGGTACACCTCGAGATGCCGCCCACCATCGAGGAGTACGTGCAGGAGACCGGGCGGTTGGTGCGAGGCGCCATCGACGGCCACGAACCCGCCATCGGCCACGCTGTGCTGCTGAGCACCCCCCGGGACTGTTCGATCCACCGCCACGTCATCCGCAACGCGGCCCCCGATCGGGACGAGGTGCAACGAGTCTGGGAGCGACTCCGCCCCGGCAGCAAGGCCTACGACCCCGATGAACTGCTCGAGGGCGACCCGGAACTCGCCGGGGCCGACCGGGAAAGGGTGACCCTCGCCCTAGCGCTGCACTACCTGGCCGACGACGGCTGCGTGCGCCGCGGGCTCGACACCCCGTGGCGCGGCAGGGTGACGCTGCCCGGCTTCGAAAGCGCAGGGCACGCCAGCGCGCCGAACAGCGGCGCCGACGACGGCGACTCCGAGCGGAGCGTCGCCGGACACCCCGCCGCCCGGCGCACCGATGCCGCCTACCCTGCAGCAGGGGGCCGCGCCGCAGCGGACGGCGGTTCACGCCACGACGTTGCCGGACTCTCGCCGGAGGCCCGGCGGATACTGGCGTACGTGGAGGAGCGAATCGCCGCGAGCGACGCCGAGGGCGCCTCGATCACCTACGAGGCCGAGACGTGGAGCGGAGACCTGCACATGACTCCCCAGGTGTTGGCCGGCGAACTGTTCGAGTTGAGCCGCCGGGACATCTTGGGTGTCGCCGCCTGGCGGTACGCCTGGACGCTGGAGCGCCACCCGGACCGCCAGCCCAACTGGCAGGCCGTCTCCGAGCAGGCCGAGCAGCGCAGAGAGGTCGTCACGGAGCAGTCCGACCGGGCCAAGGCCTACGCGTCGCTCACGGCGAAGCGAACCCAGCCCCCGAACCGGACGAGATCAGCCAGCCCGCCGCCGAGCGCACGCTGTCGGCGCCAAGTACTGCTCGACCACTTGGAGGGCGCCGGTCGCCGGGACCCGGGAGAAGCACAGAACTGCGGTGCCTGCGACGGCTGTGTGGCCCTGGCCCGCCCGTGGGCCGACAGCCCGCTGGACCGCTCGAGCCTCATCGAGGCGCTGGGCGCCGAGGCAGTCATCCTCAGGCTGGTGGCCGACAACTCCAAGCTCTCCAAACCGTTCTCGCGCCGCAACCTCGTCCGCACCCTGGCCGGCACCGCCGGCACCGGGGAGCGCGCGCTGCGCAGGTGGCTCGCCGACCACCCCAGCTTCGGCCGCTTGCGCCTGCTCGACGAGGACGGTGTGAACGAGCGCGTCGATGCGGCCGTCGAGTCCGGCTACTGCAAAGCCGAACAAGCCGAGGGCCCTTCGGGGACCCACTACGTGTACCTCGAGATCACCGCGGCCGGAAGGGACGCTCTGGGGGCGCGCTGAGGAAGCCGAACACCCTGCCGTAGTGTTACGTGCTGATCATCTGACCGAGACGAAATCCCCTCCCGCACCATGGCGTTCCTGCATCCTGCGAACATTCCGAGCCGAAACGACGTCCCCGAGCGCCTCAGGAAGGTGGCCAGAGCCTTCCGCGACCTACTGGGCAACGAGGTGACCGTCTGGCTCGAACGCACCGGCGACGGGGAGGCGGCTGCCCTGCGCCGAGATCTGGACCCGGCGAGCGCCTCCGCCTCCGACGACTCCGAGCCGTACCTGGTGCTGCTCGCGCCCGGAACGGGCATTGCGGTCGTCGAGGTACCGGACGTCAGCAGGCGCAACCGCGGCCTGCTTCGCAACCGGAGAATCGAGAGGGATCGGCTGAACCGGTCAATATCCGAGAGGTCCGGCGAACTGCGCAGGCGCCTCGACGCGACGAATATCGAGCCCGACCGGGCCGTACACATCCTGGCCCTACCCGAGACCTCTCGTCACGAACTCCCCACGACCGGACTGCGGGCGCTCTGCCGTGAGGACTTCTTCCCCGAAGCACTGCCCGAGCAGCTACGGCGGCTCACGGGAGAGCGGCACCACCCGCTCAGCACGCAGCAGGTGACGGCGGCTCGGGTGGCGGTGAAACCGTCGATCCGCATAGGCAAGCCCGCCCAAGACGCCCTTCTGTTCCGACCGCCCGACGACGAGGCGCGCGTCCGGGCGTTGGACCGCACCCAAGAGCGCCTCGCCGAGCATCTCGGGGCGGGCTACCGGCTGATCCGCGGCGTGGCGGGCAGCGGCAAGACCCTCGTCCTCACCCACCGTGCGAAGCATCTGGCCAGGTTCTTCCCCGAATGGCGCATCCTGCTGTGCTGCTACAACAAGTCGCTGGCGACGGCGCTGGAGGACGAAGTCTCCTCGGCCAGCAACGTCTCGGCCATGACCGTCGACCGTCTGGCCGGCAGGCTCCTGAAAGCAGCGGGGCGCAACGCCGACTACAGCCCGAATCCCAGCGACGAGGACTTCCAGCGCATCCGCCGGGAGGCCGCCGCGGTTGCTCCGACACTCGCGGCCGAGCACCGCTTCGACGTCGTGCTGGTGGACGAGGCGCAGGACTTCGGCCCCTCGGGGCTCAATCTGGCGTGGGCCGCCCTGGCGGCAGGCAGGGACAACTTCGTCATCGCCCTCGACAGTGCCCAGAACGTCTACCGGCGGCGGATGGCCTGGAATCCGCCGGGGTTCACGGCGAGAGGGCGCTCCACCGTGTTGACCAGCAACTATCGCAACACCCGCGAGATTCTGGACACCGCCTTGGGCGCACTGGTGGGCATCGGAGACGCCGCGAGCAGGGACCCGGAGTCCGACGAACTCGACGTGCTGGTGCTGCCTTCGGACGCAATTCGGACCGGACCGCCGCCACAGCTGTGGACGTGCGCCGACATTGAGGCCGAGGCGGAAGCCGCAGCCAGAGCCGTCGGCGAGTTGCTGGAGGCGGGGAACGAGCCCGATCAGATCGTGGTGCTGTCGGGGTGGCCGGAACTGCGGAAGCTGGTCCTGGAGAGAGTTCCCGACAGCACCGATACCAAGAAGAATCCCGCCGGGGCGGTCCGCAAGCGCGGTGCGGTACGGGTCGCCACCCTGCAATGGGCCAAGGGTTTGGAGTTCCGCTACGTCATCGTGGGCGGCGCCAACCACGTCTGGGTCCCCGAGGAGGACGACGAGGCCGAGGCGCGGGAGGACCGGCGTCGGCGCCTGCTTTATATGGCCATGACCCGAGCCACCGGGACTCTCACCGTCACCTGTTCGGGCGACGGGGTGATGAGTTCGTTCCAACGGTTGCCGAGTTGGGATCCCGGACCTTGAAATGGGCATCGCCAGCCGGGCGACAGGCCCAGGGGTCGTTGCCCGGTTGACTTCGGGCGCACGCCCAGGGTATTCTAACTTTCACTGTTTGTCGTTGGATTTGATTCTCCACCCGGCGAGAGGGCGGCTTGGCCAACCGGAACGGCTGGCCGTGACGGAGCGATCCGGGTCCGGCACCTTGCGCCCGGCCCGATCGTCGTCGGCGGCGTCGGGGCACAGACGGACGGCACCGGGATGGCCAGTGGCACTGTCACACCCCCTGAACAGAATGGGAACATGAGTACACAGCTACTGCTCTTCAACGAACCGGCCGGCCGACAACCACCCGCCGACGGGCGGAGTCGCCCGGCTGCCGCCTGGGTGCTCGACGACGAGACCAGGGCCATTGGACGTCGCCACGTGGCCGAGGCCCGGGCGATCCTGCGGGCCCGGCGGGCTACCGCGGAACGAGGCAACCTGCATCGGCCCCGCGCGCAGCCGGCGGCGTGAATCCGCGGGCAGCCGGAGCATCGCCGCGGGCGACGACCGTCGCGGCGGTCGTCGCCGCGGTCGGGACACTTGTCGGATGCGCGGGCGGCACCGGTGAGGCGAGCGCGGGCACCGAAGGCTCCGCCGGGGTGGTCCTCGCCGGTATCGATGTCGAGGCGATCAGGTCGCGGCATCCGACTTCGCTCTTCGGCATTCCCCCGGCCGCGGCGCGTGCCGAGGTCGTGCGGGTGGTGGACGGCGACACCGTCGTGGTCGCCCTCGAGGGGGGCCGCACCGAGAACGTGCGGCTCATCGGCATCGACACGCCCGAGAAGCCCGGCGGCCACCTGCCGGCGGAGTGCTTCGGCGCCGAGGCAACCGCGTTCGCCTCTGTGCTGCTGCCTCCGGGTACCCCAGTTCTGCTGACCGGCGGCGCCGAGACCCGCGACGTCTACGACCGGCTGCTGGCGTACGTCCACCGCGCGACCGACGGTCTGCTCGTGAACATGGCACTGGCCCGCGAGGGATACGCCGCGGCCCTGTCGATCGCCCCGAACACCGACTACTCCGCACACTTCTCCCGCGCCGTCGAGGAGGCGCGCGCCGAGGACCTGGGGCTCTGGGCGGCCTGCGGCGGAGCCGACACCCCGCTTCCCGAATGAGAGGGGTCGTCGCTGAGGAGTAGGTGAGGGCTCGCCGCCCCGCGATCCAAAGAGCCCCCGCCGGCTGCGTGCGGTTGGCCCTGTGCGGCCAGCCTCACTGAGCGGGACGGGCAGCCCCCACCGGCTGCGTGCGGGTGCGCCGGGACAGGCCGCCGTAGGCGAGACGCGGGTAGGGTCGGACGCGTGGGCACCCTGGTCGAGCGGCTCGGCTATCCCTCCGAGACACGCCTGCTGATCATCACCTGCGAGAACCTTGGCTGCGCGCATGCCACCAACGTGGGCTCCTACGACGTGCTGCGCGCCGGTATCGGCACCAGCGCCTCGCTGATGGTGCCCTGCCCCTGGGCCCGCGAGGCGGCCGCCGCCTACCGGGGCGAGGACGTGGGGGTCAACCTCACGCTGAACGCACCGTTCGACAAGTACCGCTGGGGTCCCATCACGCTGGCCCCGTCGCTGCTGGACGGCGACGGCGGATTCCCCCGCACCGCCGGCGACCTCTGGGATCACGCCGACACCGAGGAGGTCCGCCGGGAGTGCCGGGCGCAGATCGAGCGGGCCATCCTCTGGGGGTTCGACGTCAACCACCTCGGCTCCCACCTCGACGCCCTCAACGCCCGACCCGAGTTCTTCGACGTGTACCTGGAACTGGCCACCGAGTTCAACCTTCCGCTCCGCCTGCAGAGCGGGGACAGCGAGTCCACCTACGGCTTCCCGTTCCGGCGGCGGGCGGAGGAGCACGGCGTGCTGAGCCCCGATCGGGTGCTGCGCCCCCGCACCGCCGAAGCCCTGGAGCAGGCGCTCGCCGAGATCGGACCGGGCGTGACCGAATTGGTCGTCAACCCCGGCATCGAGACGCCCGAGTTGCGGGCGGCGCACACCGGATGGAACGACTGGGTCGGCCAGCACGAGTTGCTCGTGGACACGGTGTCGATACCGAAACTGCTGGAGCGCACCGGCGTCACCAGGATCGGCTACGGCAGCCTGCGGGCGGCGCAGACGGCGAGAGGACTGTGAGACCGGGCGCACCCCGGAGCCCGGCACCGTCCCCGCCTCGCGCAACACGAGTCTTCGAGAATCAGCGACAAGAAGGTCCGAACCCATGAATCCCCTCCGAGCGAAGTGGCAGAACGACGAGTGCACCATCGGGGCGTGGCTGTCGATCCCCTCGCCGGTCACCGCCGAGATCATCGGGCGGGCCGGCTTCGACCACGCCACGGTGGATCTGCAGCACGGCATGGCGGACTACGCCGACGCCCTGGCCATGTTCCAGGCCATCGAACTCGGCAGCAGCGTCCCGTTCGCGCGGGTCACGTGGAACGAGCCGGGAATCATCGGCCGGATGCTGGACCTGGGCGCCGGTGGCGTGATCATCCCCATGGTGAACAATCCCGCCGACGCCACCGCCGCGGTCGCCTCCTGCAGGTACGCCCCCGTCGGGCGGCGCAGCGTCGGGCCCACCCGCGTCCGCATCGGGAAGCCCGACTACTTCGAGGGTGTCGACGACTGGGTGCTGTGCATCCCGATGATCGAGACCGTCGAGGCGGTCGCCAAGATCGACGACATCCTGGCGACCCCCGGCATCGACGCCGTCTACGTCGGCCCGTCGGACCTGGCCGTCTCGCTGGGCGTCGGGGGGCCGGGACTGCACCACGACCACCCGGCGTTCAGCGAGGCCCTGGCGACGGTCGTCGACTCGTGCCGGCGCCACGGCGTCGTCCCGGGCATCCACACCAACGTCGACCTCGTGGAGCGGCGCGTCGCCGAGGGCTTCCAGCTGATGACCGTCATCATCGACGTCCCGACCCTGCAGATGGCCGTCGGCGCCCAACTCGCCGAGGCCCGCGCCAAGACGTCCCGCTGAGCAACGCCGTCCCCCACGAGAAGCGTTCCCACACGCTGGAACGCGGCGACCGGCTGAGGCTCTCAACGCATCGAGGGCCCGCTTCTCCACCCGCGCAGCGCGGGGGGGGAGATGCACGAGAGAACGCCACCGTTAGCCTGACGGTCCGCCGGTCGGACTCACCGGAGGGGCCGCCCGGCGACGCGATCCGAGGAGGTCCCCATGCGCGACGCCGTCATTCTCGCCACCTCCCGCACGCCGATCGGGCGGGCCTTCAAGGGCTCACTGGTGGACGTGCGGCCCGACGACATGTCGGCGTTCATCATCGACGACGTGCTCTCGAAGGTGCCCGCCGTGGATCCCGACACCGTGGAGGACGTGATCTGGGGCGTCGGTCAGCCGGCCGGCGAGGCCGGCTACAACATCGCCCGCGTCGCCGGCATCCTCGCCGGGCTGCAGGCCCCGGGGGTCACGGTCAACCGCTACTGCTCCTCGTCGCTGCAGACCATACGGATGGCCGCCCACGCCATCGCCGCCGGCGAAGGGGACTGCTTCGTGGCCGGCGGCGTCGAGACCATCAGCCGGTACGGGGCGGGAATGGCCGACGACAAGGCAAGTACGCGCAACCCGCGGTTCGGCGAGGCCGAGGCCCGCAGCGCGGTCCGCGCCGGTGGCGGGGAGGGCGATTGGACGCCCCCGGCGGGATTCCCGGACATCTACATCGCCATGGGCCAGACCGCCGAGAACGTGGCCGAGATGAAGAGCGTGTCGCGCCAGCGGCAGGACGAGTTCGCCTGCCTGTCGCAGAACCGCGCCGAGGCGGCCCGTGACCGCGGCTTCTTCGAGCGAGAAATCACCCCCTACCCGCTGGACGACGGGAAGTTGCTGCAGAACGACGACGGCATCCGGGCCGGCACCACGATGGAGCGCCTCGCCGACCTGCTGCCGGCGTTCCGCCCGGACGGCACGGTGACGGCCGGCAACTGCTGCCCCCTGAACGACGGCGCCGCTGCGGTGCTCGTCACCAGCGCCGAGCGCGCCGCCGAACTGGGCGTCGCCCCGCTGGCACGCATCGTTTCCAGCGGTGTGTCCGCCCCTGACCCCGAGATCATGGGACTCGGTCCCGTCGGAGCCGTCCGCCAGGCACTGGCCCGCGCCGGGATGACGATCGATGACATCGATCACATCGAGATCAACGAGGCATTCGCAGCCCAGGTGATCGCCTCGGCGGACGAACTGGGGATCGACTGGGAGAAGCTGAACCCCAACGGCGGCGCCATCGCCCTGGGTCATCCCTTCGGCATGACCGGCAGCCGCATCATGGGCACGCTGCTGAACGGGCTGGAGGACGCCGACGGCGAGATCGGTCTGGAGACCATGTGCGTGGGCGGCGGCCAGGGCGTGGCGATGATCGTCCAGCGCCTCAGCTGAGCGGCGCCGATCCGCGGCGCGCGGCCGGATCGGCGCTCCTAAGGCTCCGAGGGCGCGTCGCGGGCGGCGGGCTCCGGCGGGGACTCGAGACCCAGTTGCGCGGTCGCCTGGAGGGCGAACAGGTTCTCCGGCGCGCAGTCGAACGTACCGGGCAGCACGGGATGGAACCGGAAGAGATTCCCGCCCGAGGCGCCCATCACCACGCCGCACGGCGAGGGATCACCGGTGCCCGGATTGCTGGGCCCGTGCAGGCCGTGGCCGTGCCAGTTCACGATCCCGGCCGCGGCCCTGGCGACGCCGGCGGGACTGAGCGTCTCGGGATCCTCCGCCGGGGTCCCCGCGCCGATCGCCCGCCGCACCGCCTCCTCGAACAGCCGTCCCGCGGCCCAGGCCGCCACGCCCTGCAGATCGGGGGCGGCGCCGGGCTCGACGACGGCCAGCCACTGCCGGTAGGCGGCCAGTTCGGGGCTGTAGGCCTCTTCCCGCATCGGTAGGAAGGGACTCCACATCAGCACGCCGTCGGCCGTCTCGCCGGCCGTCTCCAGGAACAGCGCGCTGTCACAGGCCGTGGCGCAGTTGATGCCGACGGTGAGATCGGCGGCGTCCAGCGACGCCAGCAGATCCAGGAGCCGGTGGGTGTCGCCGTCCCACAGCACGTGGTGCACGCCGGCGGCGGCCATGTCCTCCACATAGGGGTCGAGGCTCTCCCCGATCGCCACCGAGGGGTCGTAGATCAGTTCGAAGCCGACGTCGCGAGCCGCCTCGGCGGTCCGTTCGGCGGCGATGACCGTGACGGGGAGGTCCACGAAGAACGTGGCGGTGGAGCGGATCCGCACCGGCTGGCGCTCGGCGACCCACCGCAGGGCGCCCACGTTCACGGCCTCGTTGGAGACCGGCACAGCCTGGAACGTGCGCGGCGAGGCGGCCCGGCGGGGTGAATGCACCCGCGCCGGGAAGTCCACCAGGTCGCATGCGGGATCGGCCAGCAACTCGACCCCCTCGTCGTCGAGCAGCGCGTCGCCGCCCACCAGGGCGAAGAAGTCGCCGGCGCAGGCCTCCACCAGGACGGCCTCGTGGCCGAAAAGGCCAGCGTCCAGAGCCACGACCTCGACGTTGCGTCCCGCCAGGCCGCCGGCGGCGTTCACCGCCTCGGCCCATGCCCGCATCGCCGCATGCACCGAGCGCGACCGGCCGTCGGCCACACCTCCGGTCTCCACGTCGGCGATGGCGGCCACGCGGAGGGTCGTGGCGGTCAGCCCGGCGACCTCGGCGCCGGGCGCCGGGGGCGGCGGCTCGGACGGCTCCTGCCCGCTCGCCGCCGGATCCTCGACCGGGGCCGGCGGATCGGAGCCCCCGGCGGGCCGGGTGGGCGGAGCGGGGGCCGGAGGCGACTCCGCACCACCCGCCGGCGGCTCCTCCGGACCGGGCGGCTCGGCGGCCGGATCGGGAGCCGCCTCCGGTGGGGGGGCCGTCTCACCGCCGTCGTCGGGCACCGGCTCCGGCGTCTCGCTCGAATCGGGGGACTCGACCACCCCGGGTGGCGGCGCGGTCGTGGTGGTGTTCGGTACGCCGACGGTCAGGTCGGGTTCGGCACAGGCGGCGACCAGCGCCACCGCAGCGATGACGGCGAGAGCCGGCGCCAGTCGGCTCCCGGTGCGGGCCATCCTGCGAGCCTAGGCAGCGGATTCCGGCCGCCGCCGGAATGGCGAGGCGGCGGAGCCGGAACTGCGAGGCAGGAGAGTTGGAATGGCGCGGGAGGCGTTCAGCCCTGGCCGCCCGAGGCCTCCTGCACCGACTGCTTGCCGGCGCTGATCCACGGCATCATGGCCCGCAACTGCCTGCCCACCTGCTCGATCTGGTGCTCACGGCCGGCGGCCTCCAGCGCCCGGAAGCGTTCCCGCGTGCGGCTCTCGGCGATCCACTCGGTGGCGAAGGCGCCCGACTGCACCTCGGCCAGGATCTGGCGCATCGTGGCCCGCACATGGTCGTCCACCATCCGGGGGCCGCGGGTCAGGTCGCCGTACTCGGCGGTGTCCGAGACGGAATAGCGCATGCCGCCGATCCCCTCCTCGTACATGAGATCCACGATCAGCTTCAACTCGTGCAGGCACTCGAAGTAGGCCACCTCGGGCTGGTAGCCGGCCTCCACGAGGGTCTCGAAGGCGGCCTGGGTGAGGGCGGTCAACCCGCCGCACAGGACCACCTGCTCGCCGAACAGGTCGGTCTCGCACTCCTCGGTGAAGGTCGTCTCGATGACCCCCGCCTGCGCCCCGCCGATGGCGTCGGCGTACGCCAGGGCGGTCTCCCGGGCATGACCCGTCGCGTCCTGCTCCACGGCGATGAGGCACGGCACGCCGCCACCCTCCTCGAAGGTCCGGCGCACCAGATGCCCGGGGCCCTTGGGCGCGACCATGGCCACGTCGATCCCCGCCGGCGGCACGATGCAGTCGAAGCGGATGTTGAAGCCGTGCGCGAAGTAGAGCGCGTCGCCGGGATCCTGATTCGGCTCGACGTGCTCGGCATAGATCTCGGCCTGCAGCGTGTCGGGCAGCAGCATCATGACCAGGTCGGACTCGGCCACCGCATCGGCCATCGACAGCACGCGAACCCCGGCCTCGGCGGCCTTGGTGGCTGACGCCGATCCCTCACGCAGGCCCACCCGCACGTCGATGCCGGAGTCCTTCAGGTTCAGGGTGTGGGCATGGCCCTGCGAGCCGTAACCCAGCACCGCCACCTTGCGGTCGGCGATGAAGCTGCGGTCGGCGTCGGCGGAGTAGTACATCGTGGCGGCCATGGGGACCCCTCTCTCTTCGATCCTTTGCGTTCCGGGCTCTCTTCGATCCTCGCGTGCCGGGCTCTCTTCGATCCTTGCGTGCCGGGCGGGGGACCCTCAGAACTCTCCGACCTCCCCGCCGGCCTTGGCGAGCCGGGGCAGGGCCACCTTGCCGGTGCGCTGCAGCTCGACGATGCCGTAGGGGCGCAGCAGGCTCTCGAAGTCGTCCACCCGGTTCGGACCGCCCGACATCGACACCATCAGCTTGTCGGGGCCGACGTTCAACACCCGCCCGTCGAAGATGCGCACCAGATCCATGATCTGGCCGCGGGTGTCTCCGGTGGCGTTCACCGTCACCACGAGAAGCTCCCGCTCGACGGACTCCTCCGGTGCCAGCTCGCGGATGCTCACCACGTTGATGAGCTTGTCGAGCTGGTTGATGACCTGCTCGAGCGGGGCCGACTCGGCGTCCACCGCCAGGGTGATGCGGCTGAGGCGGGCGTCCTCGGTGGGCGCCACGGCCAGGGACTCGATGTTGAAGCCCCGCCGGGCGAACAGGCCCGCCACCCGGGCCAGCACGCCCGCCTTGTTCTCCACGAGCACCACGAGTGTGTGGTGGCGCTTGGTCCCGGCCATGATCGGTCTGCGCGCGCTGTCCCGCGGCTAGCGGGGCGGGGGTTGCTGGGACGGGTCCAGCACGATGTCGTCGTTGGAGGCGCCCGCCGGCACCATCGGGAACACCTTCTCCTGCGTGTCGATCCGGAAGTCGATGACCACGCTGCGATCGTCGATCTCGTTGGCCTTCTCGATGGCGGGGCGCACCTCGGCGGGGTTCTCGATGCGCATGGCCTCGCAGCCCATGGCCTCGGCCCAGCCCTTGTAGTCGGGCAGGTCCGGCGAGAGGTACACCTCGGAGTAGCGCTCCTCGTAGAACATCTCCTGCCACTGGCGCACCATGCCCAGGTAGGCGTTGTTCAGGATGGCCACCTTGATGGGGATGCGCTCGGTGTTGGCGGTGACCAACTCCTGGGCGGTCATCTGGAAGCAACCGTCGCCGTCCACCGCCCAGACCATGCGGTCGGGCCGCCCGGCCTTGGCGCCGATGGCCGCCGGCACCGCGTAGCCCATGGTGCCGAGACCCCCGGAGTTGATCCACGTGTAGGGGTGGTTGAAGCGCCAGTACTGGCTGGCCCACATCTGGTGCTGGCCCACGCCGGCGCACACGACGGTGTCGTCGGGGGTGGCGTCGCGCAGCTGCTCCAGCACGAACTGGGGCTTCAGCGCCCCACCCGAGTCGCCGGCCTCGTAGACCAGCGGGTAGCGCTCCTGCCAGTCGGCGATGGTGTCGTGCCACTGCCGGCGGTCCGCCTGAGCCTCGGCCCCGCCGAGGGCGGTCACCGCCTCGGTCAGCGCCTCGATGCCCGGGCGGCAGTCGGCGGCGATGGCCACGTCCGCCTGACGCACCTTGCCCAACTCGGCAGGGTCGATGTCCATGTGGATGACCTTGGCCTCGGGGGCGAAGGCGCCCACCTTGCCGGTGACGCGGTCGTCGAAGCGGGCGCCGAGGGTGATCAGCAGGTCGGCCCGCTGCATGGAGGTGACGGCGGTGTAGTTGCCGTGCATGCCGGGCATCCCCAGGCACAGCGGGTGGTCGTCGGGGAACCCGCCCCGGTTCATGAGGGTCGTGACCACGGGGATCCGGACCAACTCGGCGAAGCGCAGCAGGGCATCGGCGGCGCGAGACTTGAGGATCCCCCCGCCGGAGTAGATGACCGGCCGTTGCGCCGAGCAGATCAGCTCGGCGGCCGCGGCCACCGCAGCCGGGTCGGGTTCGGTGCGGGGCCGGTAGCCCGGCAGGTCGTGACCGTCGGGCTCGTACCACTCCAGGGCCGAGCGCGGGTTGCGCGGGTCCACGATGCACTTCGGGATGTCCACCAGCACCGGGCCGGGGCGCCCGCTGGTGGCGATGTGGAAGGCGTCGTGGATCACCTGCGGCAGGTCCTGCGCATCGGAGACCAGGAAGTTGTGCTTGGTGACCGACATGGTGATGCCGGTGGTGTCGCACTCCTGGAAGGCGTCGGTGCCGATGGCGGCGTAGGGCACCTGCCCGGTGATGACAACGAGCGGCACCGAGTCCATGTAGGCGTCGCACAGCGGCGTCACGATGTTGGTGGCACCGGGACCGCTGGTCACGATGGCCACGCCGGGCCGGCCGGTGGCCTGGGCGTAGCCCTGCGCCATATGGCCGGCACCCTGCTCGTGGCGCACCAGCACGTGGCGGATGGTGGAGTCGATGAGCGGGTCGTAGGCCGGCAGGATCGCCCCGCCGGGCAGCCCGAATACGATCTCGACCCCTTGGCGCTCGAGACTGCGCATGAGGGCCTGCCCGCCGTTCAGCTTCATGGTTCGCCTTCTCCCGGTCGATGCCCCCAATGCCCGCGGGGCCGCCGTACCGTCTGCAAAATGTCAACGACCTCCCGGGCGGGAGGTCGGGGGAGCGCGCAGCAGAGCCGCCCGCTCAGTGCGATACGAGAACCTGGTGTCGCCGCGTCACGCCGTCGAGTATAGCCCCGGGGCCGCTTCCCAACCCCCTCGGGCCCCCGTCAGGCCCCCCGGCAGGCCCCCATTTCAGGCTTCGGTGATGGCGCCCTTCTCGGCTCCCTGGGCGAGCCGGGCGTACTTCGCCAGGAAGCCCGACGTGTAGCGGGGTGCCGGGGCCTTCCAGTCGGCGCGCCGGGCGGCCAGCTCCTCCTCGGAAACCAGCAGGTCGATGCGGTGGCTGCGCACGTCGATGCGGATGCGGTCGCCTTCGGCCACCAGGCCGATGGGTCCGCCGTCGGAGCCCTCGGGCGCCACGTGGCCCACGCAGAACCCGTGGGTGCCGCCCGAGAAGCGGCCGTCGGTCACCAGGGCGGCATCGGCGCCCCTCCCGGCGCCCTTCATGGCGCCGGTGATGGCCAGCATCTCGCGCATGCCGGGACCGCCCTTGGGACCCTCGTAGCGGATCACGACGACGTCGCCGGGGTTGATGCGGCCCGACAGCACCATCTCCATGGCGGCGTCCTCGCCGTCGAAGACCCGCGCCGGCCCCTCGAAGCTGTCGGTGTCGATGCCGGCCACCTTCACCACCGCCCCCGAGGGCGCCAGGCTGCCGGTCAGCACGGCGATGCCGCCGATGTCGTGAATGGGGTCGTCGAAGCGGTGCACCACCTCGCCGTCGGCGCCGGGCGGATCCAGATCCGCCAGGTTCTCGGCCATCGTGCGCCCGGTGACGGTGACCTCGTCGCCGTGGAACAGACCCTCTTCCAGCAGCAGGCGCATCACCACCGGTATGCCGCCGATCCGGTCGATGTCGGCCATGTGGTAGCGGCCGTGCGGCTTGGTGTCGGCGAGATGCGGCACGCGCGCCGCCACCTTGTTGAAGTCGTCCAGCTCCAACTCCACCCGCGCCTCATAGGCGATGGCGAGCAGGTGCAGCACGGCATTGGTGGAGCCGCCGAGGGCCATCACCAGGGCGATGGCGTTCTCGAAGGCCCCCTTGGTCAGGATGTGGCGGGGCCGGATGCCGGCGCGCAGCAGACCGATGACCGCCTCTCCGCTGGCGCGGGCGATGTCGTCGCGGCGGCTGTCGGGCGCCGCCGGGGAGGCGCTGCCCGGCAGCGACATGCCGAGGCCCTCCCCCACCGCCGCCATGGTGTTGGCGGTGAACATGCCGGCGCAGGAACCCTCGCTGGGGCAGGCGTTGCGCTCGACGGTCGCCAGCTCGTCGGCGTCGATGGCGCCCACGGCGTGGGCGCCCACCGCCTCGAACACGCTGACGATGTCGATGGCACGGCCGCGGTGCGTGCCCGGCCGGATGGAGCCGCCATAGACGAAGACGCTGGGCAGGTTCAGCCTGGCGGCGGCCATGAGCATGCCCGGCAGCGACTTGTCGCAGCCGGCGAAGCTGACCAAGGCGTCGAGCCGCTCGGCGTGCATGACCGCCTCCACCGAGTCGGCGATGATCTCGCGGCTTACCAGCGAGGCCCGCATGCCCTCGTGACCCATGGAAATGGCGTCGCTGACGGCGATGGTGTTGAACTCGATCGGGAAGCCGCCGGCGGCGCGCACGCCCTCCTTGGAGGCACGGGCCAGGCGGGCCAGCGGCAGGTTGCAGGGCGTCACCTCGTTCCAGGACGAAGCCACCCCCACCTGCGGCTTGGACCAGTCGTCGTCGGTCATCCCGACCGCCCGGAGCATGGCCCGGGCGGGCGCCCGCTCCGCTCCGGAGGTCACCTCGTGGCTGCGGATCTTCAGGTCGTCGCTCATGCCGCAGAGCCTAGGCCCCGGTTAGCCTGACCCCAGAGTTGGCCGCAGGGAGACGAACCCGACCATGGCGCACACCATCACCATCACCTACTGCGTGGCTTGAGACTATTCCGACCGCGCCGTGAGCGCGGCCGCAGAAATGCTCGGCGCATACCAACACGTGATCGGCGAACTGCGGATCATCGGCGGCGGGGGCGGTGTCTTCGACATCACCGTCGACGGCCGGACGATCTTCTCCAAACACGCCTGCGCGGACCGCTTCCCCGAGCCGGGCGAGTTGGCGGGCACGCTGGCGCACCTCGTGGCGCCGGGCACCCGCCGCTACGGCACCTGACCGCCACCTGAGGCAGGGCTCCCGCTCGGCACCTGATCCCGATCGGCCTCCCGCCCGCCCGAGCGGCCACCGGTCTCAAACGCTCGCGGCCAGCACATTCATCACCGAATGGACTTTCAGGGCAAGGTCCAGATTGATTCGATCCTCGTGCCTGCTGAGATCCAGGCCGCTCAACTCCTCAATACGGGTCAGGCGGTACCGCACCGTCTTGTGGTGGATGAAGAGCTTGTCGGCCGCATCCTGCTGCGAGCAGTTCGCTTCGAAGTACACCCGCAGGGTCTCCAGCAGGCGCCCGTCCTTCCGCTCGTCGTACTCAATGATGTCGCCGAGCATCTGCCGCACGAACTCCCGAATGCTGTCGTCCCCCTGGGCGGCAACGAAAAGCCGCACCACCCCGAGCTCGTCATAGCTGGCGACCGTTCCCGCCTTCAGCTTCTCGGCGGCCCGCAACGCCGTCGACGCCTCGCGGCTGGCGCGATCCAGACTGAGCGGTCGCTCGCAGACGCCGCTCACACCCCACACCGGCTCGACGTCGGGAATGAAATCGCAAACGATCGCCGTGATGTCATCCACGATCCTGCGAACCTTCGGCAGGAGAGTGAACGGGACGATGGCAGCGAGTTCGTTGCCTCGCAACGCCACCAGTTCGCCTGCCCCCTCCGCCACCATGAAGTCCCTCAATCTCGCCAGGAGCCTGTGCCTCACCCGTCCTGACCGCACCAGCTCCCCCGTCGCGCCGGCCGGCTCCACCTCCGGATCCCACAGCCTCCCGCGGAGCAATCGCTGCGGTTGCGCCAGTTGCGGCCGCAGCCACCTGGAACGATCCACCGCCATCAGGCGGCTGGCGGTACTGCCCTCGATGAGGTCCCAGAGAATCTCCTCGCGCTCTGAGGAACGCACGTAGTCGGCCGTTCTCTCCATGACCTGACAGAGCGCGATGTGCAGGAACGCCTCGCCGATGGCGAGTTCGACGGCCATGTCCGGGGCATAGTCCATCGTCACGTACAGCCAGCCCAGCTGATCGTCGCCGGCCGAGATGCGCTGCAGCACCGCCCACTTCTCGCCCACCTTCCGGAAATTCAGTTCCGCCGGCTTCGGATCCTTCATCTTGACCAGCGCCGCCACCTCGTCTCTGACCTCATAGCCCTGTTCGATCGGCGGATACGCATCGATGACATCGAACTCATTCGACAGGACCACCGTCGTGGCCCCGAGTTCGGTGGATGCCAGCCGGATGATCGCTGCAAGTCCGGCGCCCTCGAGTAGCAACTGGCCGAGTGTCTGCTGGAAAGATCGGGCTCCCTGGATCGCGGAGAGTCGACCCTGCAGAGTGAACCTCGCCTCGCTCAACTCCCGGACGTCCTCCTGCTGCCGCTCGAACTCGCGGGCGTTGTTGATGGCGATGGAGACGAACTTCGCCACCTCGACGATGCGCCTCTCGTGGCTCTCGACGAACACCGAGCGGCGCCTCGCCCAGACCTCCAGAACGCCGATGATGTCGCCGCCGATCGCCAGGGGAGCGGCAAGTGCGGCGAACGCGCCCTCCTTCTCCGCAAGCGTGTCGAACTCGTGCGTGATGACCGCGCTGGCGAAGTAGTCGTCGATGGCGCAGGGCCGCCCGGTGGCGAGGACCTGACCGGCCAGCCCTTGGCCCTTGTGCATCCTCAGGTGGGCTGTCTGCGCAGTCCTGTGCCCGACGCAGCTCCGCATCACCAGCTCGCCCTCCTCGAGCAGGAAGACCCCGGCCATGTCCGCCTCGACGATCTGGAGAGCGGCGTTGACGCTGGAGAGCAGCAACTGGTCGATCTCCCGCATCGAGAGAATCTCGAGGGGGACGATAGGTCCGTCGGAGACCTCGTCGATCAGGAACCGCAGGTTCTCGATGCGCTCGGCGTCCCTCACGAGGATGTCGCACATCTCCGCCGCGATGCTGGTCGTGGTGGCGATCTCGGATCGGGGATCCAGGAGCTTGGGAACGATGGCGGCCAGCGCGCCGGCGCGGAGGGGCACGAACGTCATGCCCAGATCCGGGATCTCTCGACGCGTGTCCCATTCCCGCGACCCTGCCGGCAGCTTCTCGATCACGCCGGCCGCTTCGACCGGCAGGTCGTCCTTCAGGGCGTTCTGCCAGGAGTCCCCGACGTTCTCGACGATGACCGCGTAGTCGCTGCCGGAGAGCCGGCCCAACACGGCGGCGGCCGCGCGCAGGACGGCGTCGGTGCCGCGGAGCGTCGCCTCGCGCAGCAGGGCGAGATGTCTCTCGTCGGAGCTTCCCTCAATGGTCATGATTCAGTCATGGTCCGTCCCGGCGGACCTCCCGTTCCCCGACCGCATCGAGGTGCGGCAGAAGCCCTCAGCCACCCGGCGCACCGGCGAAGACCTCGACATCGGACGCCTGCCGGAGCGCCGCCTTGCCCAGCTCGACGATCGCGACCCGCAAGTCCTCCGGTTCCAGGATGAAGATGCGAGCACCGGCCCGAAAGTACGCACCGAGAAGCTCCGGTGACTGCGCGCGTCCCATGCGCACGCCGATCTGACAATCGGGAACGCCGATACGCACCGTCGTGAGTGCCGTGAAGATCCTCTGCTGCCAGCTGTCCTGACCCAGCCGCGGGTCCTCGGCGAGCCGCCCCTTTCGCATGTACTCGTCAAGGGGCTCGGCCGAGGTGAAAACGACCGCCGGGTAGCCCGAGGAGCTGACCATCAGGCGGTGCGCGTCGAGCCACAGGACTCGGGACCGCTGAGCCAGTTCCGCCGCCTTCTCGATGCCGAGCGGCGTGCTCACGAGCGCTCCGACCTCCAACTCGCCGCGACCCTCCTGTGACTGTTGCTGGGCGGCGAGTTCCTCGAGCATGGCCAGTTCCCGCGGGTCCGAGAGGTGGCGAACCACGAAGTAGGGAGTCGGCATGTCACCGGTCTCGCCGCAGGCCTGAGCCAGGGCTGCGACCTGGAGGCGGAGCAGTTCGCCGAGGCCCACCGGCAGGCCGACACCGGGATGGGCGACCAGCAACGACTCCAGATCCAGGAACTCGCCCGCATCGCCGTCGATGAGATCGATGGCGCGCACGACGATGGGAACGCGGCGGGCGGCTTCGAAGACCGGGACCAGCAGCTCGGCCAGAGTCGGTTCGAGGCGGCTGAGGTCCACCCGGTCGCGGTGACGCTGCGCGCTCAGCTCGTCGGCCAGCTGCTGGACCGCACCGCTGGCCACGAGCAGGTCGATCAGCCGGATGCCGATGCCGTCGGCGCCGCGCTCGAGCGTCTCGGTGACCTGACCGGGCGTGGTGCAGAGCCCCAGGATGCGGCAGCTGCCCGCCGCCTCGCGGGCCACCCGCAACACCTCGCCGAGCCCGGTGCTCGACGAGGCGGGCTGCGACAGCGGCACGATCCCCTCGAACACGTCACCGGCGGCGCCGTCCACCGAGAGACCGGTCCCCTCGGAGAACCGTCTCGACCCGACGCTGAACGTGCGGCCCTCGGGGTCGATGCCGAGGTCGGCGCAACCGACCACCGCCGGCCGGCCCAATGCCCGCGCCACGACCGCGGCGTGGCTCGTGGCGCCCCCGCGCGCCGTCACGATGCCCGTCGAGGCGATCATGCCGTGCAGGTCGAACGGGCTCGTCGTCTCCCGCAGGAGGATCACGTTCTCCCCGTCGGCGGCGATCGCCTCGGCGCGGTCGGGATCCAGTACCGCTGCCCCGTGCGCGTGGCCCACCGAGGCGGCTATCCCCTTCACCAGCAGCTTGCCGCTCGCCCGGGCGTCGGCGAGCGCGGCCGGCGCGAAACGGGGGCGCTCCACGTCGCGGATCTGGCCGGGCGTCACGCCGCTCAGAGCCTCCAGCGGGCTCACCGCGCCCTCGGCGAGGAGGTCCGCGGCGATGCGCACCGAGGCGTTCGGCGTCCGCTTGGCGCTGCGCACCTGCAACAGGTACAGCCTCCCCCGCTCGACGGTGAACTCCAGGTCCAGTACGTCCTTGCGCTGCTGCTCGAGTCTGAGCGCCATGCGCTCGAAGTCCTCGAAGAGTTCCGGGCGCCGGCGCGCCGCCTCGGCCAGCGGCTCGGGCGTCCTGGTGCCCGCCACGATCTCCTCGCCCTGGCCGCCTTCGAGGTACTCCCCGTAGAGGCCGGGCTCGCCGGTGGTGGGGTTGCGGGTGAACGCCACACCGCTGCCCGAGGGGGAACCGAGATTGCCGAAGACCATCGCCTGCACGACGACGGCGGTGCCGAGCGAGTCGGATATGCCGTTCACGCGGCGGTAGGCAATGGCTCGACGGGTGTTCCAGGACCGGAACACCGCGGCGATGGCGCCGCGCACCTGTTCCATGGGGTCCTCGGGAACCGCCACGCCCACGTCGTCCACCTCGGCGGCGGCCATCGCCGACCAGAGACCGTCGAACGGCACCGGTGCGGACCGGTCCGCGGCGACGCCGTCCAGGAACTCCGAGCCGCGCGCGGCGACCTCGTCGCCGTCGGCGTCCAGCACGATCTCCGCGTACATGCGGTGGAACCGGATCATGACCTCGGCCGCGAACTGCGCCGAGCCCGACGCCTCGGCCAGAGCGCGGGCCCGCCGCGGGTTGATCCCGAGGTTCAGGACCGTGTCCATCATCCCGGGCATCGAGACCGGCGCCCCCGAGCGGACCGACACCAGCAGGGGGCCGGCGCCGTCGGCAGGCTCCCCGACGCCCCGGAAGCTGGACGATGTCGCCTCCTCCAGCGCATCGATGTACCGCTCGAGTTGGCTGCCCAGCGCGGCCGGCAGGCTGCCGGCCTGCATGAACTCCCGGCATGCGGCCGTCGAGATGATGAAGCCGGGAGGAACCGGGTAGCCCCCCTCGACCAGGTGCGCCAGCCCGGCGCCCTTGCCCCCGAAGAGTGCCAGGTCCGATGGATCGGCTTCGTCAAAAGAGAAAACGAGCCTCGACGAGTCCACACGCGCCCCCGGTTGCTCGCCTCAGTCCTCCAGAGACTCTCGAGGCCGGCCCAGTACGGCCAGAAGGTCCTCGTGGAACTCGAACCAGGTGTTGTGGAGAGAGTCCACCATCGGGCTGCTCACGTAGTCGGACCGGCCCGAATCGATGTACTCCAGGCTGCGCTCGAAACGCGCCGCGTAGTGGCTGTAGCGGGGGATCCAGCTCGCCGCCGCGCCCAGCGCCTCGACGTGGCGCTCGACGACCCGCGCCAGGCGTGAGTAGGTCCGTTCCTTCGCCTCGTCCGCTTCGGTCTGCCAGGCGCTCATCAGGTTCAGGAACCGCGCGTTGTAGCCCTCGAAGCGCTCGTACCACTCGAGGAATTCCGGCTCGCTGCGCAAGCCGGCGTACTCGCGGTCGTAGTGCTCCAGGACGGCGCGCCGCCCCGGCTCGGTGAGGACGTGGTAGTCGCCCAGCTCGCGGACCAGCTCGCGTTCGACAGCCGATCGGAGGCAGGACTCGGCGTCGGCGCTGGAGAGGCCGGCGTTCTCCTCCATCGTGCCGCGGGTCGCCATCTTCGCCAGCCACACGGCGTTCAGCAGGAGGAACTGCCCCTCGGGGAGCGTCGTCATGCCACCGAAGCCCGCCGGCGGATCAGCCCCGCGACCGCACGCCGTCCGGAGACCGGCGGGCGGTCGCGTGCATCGAGCGGGCTAAGCCCAGAGGTACTTCGAGGCCCGCAGATCGGCCTCGTCGGAGAACGGCAGGTAACCCTCTCCGGAGAAGATCTTCTGCGGGACGACCACCTGCACGAAGTTCCGCTTGGTGATCTCGTAGTAGTAGTTCATGACCCGCTGGTCGATCTCCCAGAAGTCCTTCTTGGCGCAGATCTCGTCGTACATGCCCGCCTTGCGGAGATGCGGGAGGATCATCTCGATGTAGTAGCTGTAGATGCCGTTGAGGCACAGGGTGTGCCGGGACATCTTTGCGGTCTTCTTGTACATCCGGTAGGTGGAGTCGCGCAGCCTCTCCATGTGGGGCTCGAGCTCCGTCAGCGGCACCGCGTACACGTCGCTCATCGGCGTGTCCCACTTGTCGCGCACGAACACCGCCCCGCCGGTGATGTGGGGGACGTAGTTCTTCGGGATCGTGAAGCTCGTGGAGATGTCGTTGACCCGGATCTCCTGGAGTCCCATCAGGTCGGGATCCAGGACCACCGCCAGCGTGTAGCAGTGCGGGAGACCCTCGCAGACGTCGCTCCAGTGGAAGACCTCCTCGTTCACGAAGAGGTCCCGGACGATGAGAATCCGCCCGTCGGGAAGCGGGTACGGTCCCGTGTCCCCGAGGCCCAGACGGCAGTCGTAGTGGTCGAAGAACGCCAGCAGCTCGGCGGTCGCATTGAACTGCTCGAAGGTGTGCTGGTCCGGGGATCCCGGGTCGAAGTCCTGGACCTGCCCCATCAGCTGATCGATGAGCGCCGGCTCGTGGATCTTGCAGCGGTAGCGGTCCTGGGAGTTGAGGATGTAGCCGTCCTGCCGCTTGCCCCAGAGGACGCGCTGCATGAACTTGAGGATGATGTTGCTCTCCTCGACGTAGTCGTCGGCGCCGATCCACTCGCCGGCCAGCAGACCGCAGCGGCCCATGCCGAACGCCACCGCGCCGAGGCACCAGTCGTGCACGCAGTTGATCTTGGTGCCGATCTCCGAACGGGCGCTCTCGCCGATGTCGATCACGCCCTGGGCGCCGATCCGGTCGGTGACCATGCGCATGAACTCGGGGTACCGGTAGAACTCGTTCATGAACGCCAGGATCTCGTACTCCTGGCGGGGGATCATGCCCGAGACGCCCTCGGTGGCCCGCATCACGAGCACGTCCCAGATGTTCCACGCCAGGTAGTTGTTCAGATCGTTCAACTCGTCCAGGGTGAACTGGTCGTTCAGGACTTCCTCGTGCGTGACCTTCTCGAGCACGCCCGACTTGGCACGCGTCCGCATGATCTTGTCGCCGAGGATGCCGTCGGGTACCGGCTCCATGCCCTTGAAGTTCCCGACGTACTCCAGCGGCTGGAACCGCAGCCCGTCATCGTCCGGCTCGTAGCGCTTCGCGTACTCGGCGGTTGCCTGTTCGAGGATCGTCATCGCATTTCTCCTTCGGGGTATTCGGGTTCGGTCCTGCCAGTCGGCGACATTGCCGTCTCGGTAAGCAGCAGCCGGATGGTTCGGGGACGAGCAGCCGCGCGTTCGCCGGATTCGAGGGGCGCCCGGCTCAGTCGAGCAGAACGACCTTTCCGACGTCGTGGTCGGAGCAGTCGAGCTTGACGCTCTTGCCGTTCAGCGCCTCAACGATCTCCTCGAAGTGCGAGTCGTCCGTCTCGCCGGGCACATAGCGGGAGCCGCTGCCCTCGGTGAGATAGGCGGTCATCACGCAGGGCGTCTGGAACTCGCGGGAGAGGATGCCCAGGTGGGACTCCGGCGCCCCCGACATCGTGACGACGCCGATGGCTCCCATCGTGAGGGCGGGCGCCAGGAAGGTGGTGGTGCCGCCGCGAACGAGCAGGATGTGATCGCGCAGCTTGCCGCTGTCGATCAGGGAAATGACGTCCATGGGGCTCGCCAGGTAATGCACGGTTCCTGAAGGCTGCTTGTTTGTTTCGAAGACATTCATGCCTTCAGCAATGACAGTCACCTCGTCGTCCTCCTCGTGGTAGTCGCGAGCATCTGAACGCGCAGCGACGGCGCGTCAGTGGCCATCCGCATCAGCATCGCCCACCGGCTCCGGGCGCGGGGATATCCCGGAGGGACAAATTCCCCTTGGATCGCTATCTGGGGGAGCAGTGCGATTTATCGGCCCGGTCCGGCCAGCGGCGTGGTCATTCTCCGCGCGGACCCATCGCGGACCTCACATTGCGGACCTGTGCCCGCGGAGCGGCGGCAGCCCCGCGGCGGCGGGTTCCAGCCTGCTCCCCGGCACGACGGATCAGCTGCCGATGGCCGCCAGGACGCTGCGCAGCAACTCGTCGCGGACCTCCGGGGCGTTGCTCGGGACGGTGCCGGCCGGCGGCGCATCCGCCGCGGCCTGCGGATCGCAGCAGCCGCTCTCGGTGGTCGTCCCGCCGCAGTCGCAGGATGCCCCGCAGCAGGATGCCCCAGGGGTCGCGGCGGCGGGCGACTCCATCCCGCGAGCCGCAGCCGCCGAGGACGTACTGCGACCGGCCGTCGGCTTCGCTCTCCGGCCACGGCGGTGCGCCGCCGCGGCAGCCGCCGCGCTGCGGACGGCGTTGCCCGCCGCCGCGGCGGACCGGGACGGCGGCGGTCCCGCGGTACACGGGCCCCCCTCGGCACTGCGGCCGTCGCGGAGATACACCAGCAGCTCCTCGGGCCAGACGCACACGAACTCCGCGCCGGCCGCCTTCAGCCGATCCGCGCTGTGCATGCCCCAGGCCACGCCGCAGACCCGGATCCCGGCCTTGAGCGCCTCGGTGACGTCGCCCACCGTGTCGGTGATCAGCATGACCTCGTTGGATGCATGCTTGTGGGGAGTCACCGCCTCGTCGTAGTACGGCACGCATTGGCGCCCGCAGGCGTACGTGGGGTCCTCCAGGACGTGATCGATCGCATGCACCTTGCTGGGTGCGACCTCGCCGGAGAACACGTGCGCGAAGCAGTCCGCCAGACCGTTGTTCTCCAGAACCCGCCGCACCGACTCCATCGTGTTCGAGGAGACGATCATCAACGTGTACGACGAGGCCAGCTTGCGCACGATCGCCGCGATGCCGGGCACCACCTCCGGGAGATAGTCCGAACGCAGGTTGCGCTGGAAGTGCTCCTGCACGAGCGCCGGATCGACCACGCCCCGCTCCCGCGCCAGCGCCTCCAGCGCCTCGAAGAAGTTCTCCTCGAACAGCTGGAAGAACTCCGCCGCCGAACCGACTCCCAGCCCGAACTCCGAATCAGTCTCCTGGAAGATCTGCCAGGAACTGTTCCGCGTCTGGACGAGCGTGCCGTCGAGGTCGAACAGCAGTGCCCGAAGTTCGGACATCCATCAGCTTCCTTCGGCACCGAGGGCCGTGACGGTGGACAGTCCCAGGAAGTCCTGCGTCTCCCCCTTGCCGACGTTGCCGTCCTGGTCCTGCCAGTCCATCAAGGCGTTGAAGCCGATGACGCCGGGCCAGGCCTGCCACGGGAAGGTGGTCAATCCCGTGCCGGTGAACCGGTACCGGCGGCCGATGCGGTCCTCCACCTCAAGGTGCTTCTCGACGGGATAGAAGCCGTCCCTGACCGTCCGCCCGCTGCCGCCACGGAGGCCGTACACCTCCCCGTGATCCATGATGTAGCCGTGCGTCAACCGCAACCCCTCCAGTTCGTGGGGGTCGTAGTCGAAGATGGCGTGGAGGGCGTAGTCCTCCGAGAAGTGCGCGTGCAGCCAACTCATCGAATGGGCGTGGCGCTCGGCCCTGACTCCCCAACTGTGGTCCATCGTGGAGACGCACCGGAACGGGATCTTGGAGCCGCGTAGCACGATCTCTCCCTCGAAGAGGCCAGTCTCGTCGAAGTGGCCGCTGTAGGCCGTCCCCCACTGGAAGTCCGAGCCCGCCACCTTCGCCGCCAGCATCGGATCCTGCTCGGGATCGTTGATGTCGTACGGCGCCATGAGCGAGCGGTAGCTGAAGTGGATCTCGGTGCCCTCGCCGTCGTCGTAGTCGACCTCCCAGTCCATGTTGGGCTTGGTGCAGCGGACCGCCAGCCCGTTGGCGAGCCTGTAGTCCTGCAGGTCGAAATCGGGGCCCATCGGGAGGTGCATCTGCATGTCGCAGTACTCGGCCTCCCAGTGGGAGTAGGCGCGCCGCGAGCACATGTGGATCGTCGACAGCGCGACGCCCAGATTGGTGCGGCACAGCACATAGACGCCGCAATTGAGATTCAACTGCGGCACGTAGAACCCGAAGAAGTTCGTCTCCGCCCAGTGCGGGTCGTCCGAGGTCGGAACGTGGAGTGCCGCATCGCTGTCCAGAATCATGCTCGCCTCCCTGGAAGTCTCCGCTGTATCCCTGTATCCCCGTCCGTCCCCACAACGGCGTACGACAACTTTGTTCTAGTTGTCCCCAGGCATCGCGGTACCCGATTCTCGGGATATCAACCGGCACCCAGAGTTATCCACAGGGGAGTAGTCCGGCCGAGTTTGGCGGGCGTATTTTGCTGTCATGGCGTATCGGCGGCTGTTCTCCAAGGCTGGTTCGGCGCGCCGCGACCGCCCCGAGGCGTGGGTGTCATGCAGCTAGCCAGAGTCATCGGCCAAGTCGTTGCGACGGTCAAGGAGCCGGGTCTGGACACCTTCAAGATCCTGATCGTGCAGAACATCGATCCGTCCGCGCCGGACGGCGAGGCGAGCGCGCCTCCCTATGTCGCCGTCGACCTCGTCGGCGCCGGCGAGGGAGAGCTGGTCACCGTGGCACAAGGGAGCGCGGCTCGGGTGCCGAGAGCCACGGCGAACACCCCGACCGACAGCGCGGTCGTGGCGATAGTCGACACGTTGAACGTTGACGGAGCGGTCACCTTCGAGAAGTGACCCCTCGCTCGGCGCTCTGACACCGCGCGCTCCGAAACCGAAGAACCACAAGCACACACTGATGGAGGTACGACCAAATGGCGACCAGAGGATCAGGCATCTCCCTAACGGCTCTCGGCCTCATCGAGACTCGCGGGCTCGTCGGTGCGATAGAAGCCGCTGACGCAATGGTGAAGGCAGCCAACGTGCAACTGGTCTCACGCGAGCAGATCGGGGGTGGTCTCGTGACTGTGATGGTTCGGGGCGACGTCGGCGCCGTCAAGGCCGCCACGGACGCCGGATCGGTCGCCGCGGGCAAGGTGGGCGAAGTCATCGCCGTTCACGTCATCCCGCGGCCTCACGACGAGGTCGAGATGATCCTCGGTGATGCCGCCGCTGGAGCTGCGACGACCTGACCACTGCCGCCTGAGCAGACCACCAATCACAGCTCGGCAGCGTCATGACCACCGCCGTTGACACTGACCTGGCCGCACTGGCCGAGGCCCGCACCAAGGCGCGGGAGGCAAGAGCCGCGTTCGAGGAGTTCGTCGGCACGAGCCAGGAACGCCTCGACGCCATCCTCCGGCAGATGGCACGTGCGGGAACGGCCGCGGCCGAGGAACTGGCGCGCCTGGCCGTCGAGGAGACCGGCTACGGCGTCTACGAGCACAAGATCCTCAAGAACCGCTACAACACGACCTTCGTCGCCAAGCACATGCTCCGCCAGAGGGCGGTCGGCGTGCTCTGGGTGGACGAGGCGAGCAGGATGACCGCCGTCGGGTGCCCGATGGGAGTGATCGCCGGACTCATTCCGCGCACCAATCCCACCTCCACCGTGCTCTTCAAGGCCCTCGCCGCGATCAAATCGGGCAACGGGATCGTCTTCTCACCTCACCCCCGCGCCGTCGAGTGCTGCCGACGGACGACCGAGGTCGTGGCCGAGGCGGCGGTGAAGGCCGGGGCGCCGCGCGGGCTGATCTCCTGCCTGGAGACTCCCACGCTCGCGAGCACGCAGGAGTTGATGAGCCACCCGGCGGTGTCCCTGGTGCTCGCCACGGGAAGCGGCGAGATGGTCCGGGTGTGCTACTCCTCCGGCAAGCCGACGATCGCCGTGGGGGCGGGCAACGTCCCGGTCTACATCCACCGCAGCGTGCCCGACGTCACCGAGGCCGCGCTCATGGTCGTCGAATCGAAGGCCTTCGACAACGGCACGGCGTGCGTCGCCGAGCAGGCCGTCATCCTGGACGAGCCGATCGCGGATGAGTTCCTCGACGCCCTGCGCGGGGCCGGTATGGCCATGCTGGAGCGGTCCCAGCACGAATCATTGCGGCGGCTGGTCTTCGATGAGCGCGGCGGGCTCAGGCCGGATCCGGTGGGGCAATCCGCAGTAACCCTCGGAAACCTCTGCGGCATACCGGTCGCTCCCGGGACGCGGGTGCTCGGTGTCCAACTCGACACCGTGGGACCGCACGAGATGCTGTCCGCGGAGATCCTGGGGCCCGTTCTGAAGCTCTACCGGGAGCCCACGCCGGCGGCCGCATTCGACAGGTGCCTGGAGGTGCTCCACTTCGGAGGCGAGGGCCACACTCTGGGTCTGCACGCCACGGACGTGGACGTCATCGAGCGTTTCTCCTCCCTGCCCGCGTCGCGCTTCCCGGTGAACACGCCGACCCTCTTCGGCGGGATGGGTTACAGCGCCGACATCGACCCCTCGTTCATGCTCGGCACCGGGACCTGGAGCGGGTCGATCAGCTCGGACAACATCACGGCGCTGCACCTCATCAACATCAAGCGGATCGCGCACGAGGTGCGTCCCTGGCGCCAGCTCGTCGGCGACACGGCACTCCCGCCATGACCCTCGCCGCGGTGCGACCTGCTCATCCAGCCGAGTTCTACCTCGACCGGGTGGCGCGCTGCCTCGAGGCGGCGCCCGTCCCCCTGAGCGGTGAGCTGCACGCCGGCATCGACCTGGGGACCTCCACGGTCGTCCTGACCGTCACCGACGGCGACGGGCTGCCGGCGTTCGTCGCAACCGAACCCTGCGAGGCGCTGCGCGACGGCGTCGTGGTGGACTTCGGTGGGGCGGTCGAGGCGGTCACGAGGCTCGTCGAGACCGCCGCCGCCGACACCGGCCACCGGATCGACGCGGCGTCCGCCGGTTACCCGCCGGGCATCGGGCCGACCGAGAGCCGGGCATGCCGCTTCGTCCTGGAGCGTGCCGGCCTGGATTGCACGACACTCACCGACGAGGTGAGCGCGGCCAACTCGGTCCTGGGGATCAGCGACGGCGTTCTGGTGGACGTCGGCGCCGGCTCCACCGGGGTGGGGATCTTCCGCGACGGTGAACTCGTCGAGGTGGGTGACGTGCCGGGCGGCGGCCATCATCTGAACCTGATCCTGGCCGGGGCACTCGGAACCTCCGTCGAGGAGGCGGAGCGGCGCAAGCGGACCGACGGCGCCGACCACCTGCCGATCCTGCGTCCCGGACTCGAACGCATCGCCGTCTCCATCGAGCGCCTCTCCAGCGGCCACGGATCGCTGCCGGTGCACCTGGCCGGCGGCGGGTTGATGCTGCCCGGCGCCGCCGGGGTCGTCTCGCAATACCTGGAACGGGCGGTCATCGAGTACCCGCACGCCCTCTACATCACACCCCTCGGCTTGGCCTGGAGTTCGTAATGGCAGACGTGACCCTCCGGACCTACGCCTTCATCGACCGGCTGCAGCCGCAGTGCGCCGCGCACATCGCCGCCACCTGCCAGGGCGACGTGCCCGTGGCGGGAATGGCGGAACTCTTCGTGGAGATGTCGCCGGGCAACGAGGTCTTCCACGTTGCCGACGTCGCCCTCAAGGCGGCCAGCGTCCGACCGGCCCTGCAGATCATCGAGCGCGAGTTCGGGCTCCTGGAACTCCACTCCGAGAGCCAGGCCGAGGTGCTGGCTTCGGGAGCGGCGATCCTGTCGGAGCTGAACCTGCAGGAATCGGACCGCCTCAAGCCGACGATCGCCTCGACGCAGTTCATCACCAACATCCACCCCTACCAGGCGCAACTACTGAACAAGTTCCGCAAGGGCGCGCTGCTCATTCCTGGCGAGAGCCTCTTCGTCCTTGAGGTCGCGCCGGCCGCCTACGCCGGTCTGGCCGCCAACGAGGCGGAGAAGGCCGCCACGATCAAGGTCGTCGAGATCCGGGCGGTGGGACGGTTCGGCCGCACGTTCCTGGCGGGCAGCGAGAGTGAGGTCGCCACCGCACGGGACGCCGCCGTCGGGGTGCTGTCGAGTCTCGAAGGCCGCACATGAGGGCCACCCGGACATGAGGGTCGTCGGCGTCAGGGACGTCGAGCAGAACGCAGGGGGAGAACTCCGCGTCACCGTCGGCGACGTCGTCACCCCGCTGGCACGGGACCGCGCCCGCGAGTTGAACGTCCGCTTCATCGTCACACCCAATTCAGGGGCCAGCCCGGACTACATCGGCACCCCCGGCGCCGCCTTCGAGGAGCCCGCTCCGAACGGCAGGCAGGCGACCAACGACCCGCCTGCCGGAGCCCTCTACCGGCGAGGCGCCCCGGTCGTGAACGCCGATCAGGACCCCCGGTCGGTCGTCTCGGGGGCGCACCGGGGCCCCGGCGGGCGCCTGACCGTCGTGGGCGCCGGACACGTGGGCGTCACGACCGCCATGCGCCTCGCCGAGTCCGACCTGTTCGGCGAGATCGTGATGGTCGACACCGTGCCGGGACTGGCTGAGGGCCTGGCACTGGACCTCACCCACAGCGCCGGCCTGCAACGCTTCGGGACGACGCTGCGGGGGACCAACGACCCGGCGGACGCCGCCGGTGCCGACTACGTGGTCGTGACCGCGGGTCGACCCCGGCAACCCGGCATGTCCCGCAGCGACCTGATCCGGGTGAACGCCGAGATCATCAGCGCGGTCTCCACCGACATCGGGCGGCACTCGCCCGACGCCGCGGTGCTGGTCGTCACCAATCCGTTGGACGAGATGACCGCCCTGGCCCAGCGGGAGACCGGCTTCGGTCCCGAGCGCGTTCTGGGCATGGCCGGAGTGCTGGACGCCGCCCGCTTCTGCGCGCTCGTCGCCCTCGCCACGGGCGGGCGTGCCGAGGAGGTCTCGGCACTGGCCCTCGGCAGCCACGGCAACGAGATGGTGATACCCCTCAGCCAGGCCCGCGTCGGTGGCCGGCGGATCGCCTCGGTCCTCGACGAGGCAACCCTTGAGCGGATCGTTGAGCGCACCCGAGACTCGGGCGCCGAGGTGGTCGGGCTGCTGAAGACGGGCAGCGCCTACTACGCCCCCGCGGCCTCGGTGGCCCGGATGATCGGCGCCATGGTCCAGGGCAGCGACGAGGTGCTCGGTGCCTGCGTCCAGGCGGACGGAACCTTCGGCATCAGCGGCACCTACCTCGGCCTTCCGGTCCGCCTGGACTCCGGCGGGGTCGCCGAGATCGTGAGCCTCGACCTCAGCGCCGCCGAACTCTCCGAGCTCCGCGTGGCCGCGCAAAGGATCGAAGAACGGTTCAGTGAACTGGCAGGCGCCTGATGCGCGCCGTCGTCTTCGATTCCCCCGGCAGGGTCGCCCTCGCCGACGTCCCGGAGCCTCGCATCGAGAACCACACCGATGCCCTCGTGGACATCAGGGTCAGCGCCATCTGCGGAACCGACCTGCATGCGCTGCATGGGCTTCCCGGCATCCCGCCCGGCACGGTGCTGGGTCACGAGTTCGTCGGCGAGATCGTCGCCGTCGGCTCGGCGGTGCAGGACCGCAAGGTCGGGGAGCTGGTCAACGCCAGTGACTTCACGGCCTGCGGCCGCTGCTGGTGGTGCCGCCAGGGCGATCACTGGGAGTGCGAGGAGCGCAGCTTCTTCGGCTTCGGGTCGGTCTTCGGCGCGCCCCTGCCGGGGGCGCAGTCGGAGATCATCCGCGTGCCCCACGCCGACTCGGTGCTCTGCCCGGTGCCCGAGCACTGCACCGCTGAGGCCGCCGTGTTCGTGGGCGACACGCTGGCCTGCGGTTTCGCAGCCGCTGAGCGCGGCGGGCTGGTGCCGGGCGAGACCGTGGCCATCGTGGGCGGGGGCACCGTCGGGCAGATGGCCAGCCTGGCCTGCCAGATCATCGGCGCGGCGACCGTCGTCGTCACCGACCGGCTCCCGGCGCGCCTGCAGGTGGCGGTCGACAACGGAGCGATCCCCGCCTCGCCCGAAGAGGCCGAGGGGATCATCGCCGAACTGACCGACGGGCGCGGCGCGGACGTGGCCATCGACGCCGTCGGCGGCCCGGCGCCGCTGGAAGCCGCCTGCGACCTCGTGCGGCGTCGCGGCAGGATCGTCTCGGTGGGCGCCCACTTCGATGCGACGTTCCCCTACCCGATCGCCAGGGCGTTCGCCGACGAGCTGACGCTCACCTGCGCCATCGGGGACTCCATCAGGCTGCGCGACCGGATCTTCCCGCTGCTGTCGGCCGGGGTGCTCGACCCGACCGCCATCGTGACGGGCACGGTCTCCCTGGCCGGGGTGCCCGAGGCGTATCAGCGCATGGCCGCCCACGAGGAGCTGAAGGTGCTGATCCGCCCCTGAGGGCACCCTTCTCGGCGAGCCGGCGAGCCACCGGAGTTTGCCGAGTAGTCGCTCCACGGCGCTGGCCAACCCGCTGGACAGTGGATTCCGGCTTCCGCCGGAATGACGATCGTGGCCGAGCGCAGCGTCGCGGGCGGGCGCTACGGGGTGAGGCTGCCGATCGACTCGCTCAAGACGTGCGCGTACTTCAGGATCGTCACGCACACGACGATCAGGACGCCGCCCACGCCGATCGTGACGAGGCTGACCCGCGGCACCGTCAGCAGCCGGGCGCGTCCGGCGGCCTGCCGAGGCTGCTCAGGCGCCGCCGCGGCGCCGCGCCTGCCGCGCACGGCGGCCCATCTGTCATGGCTCTTGGCACGACCCACAGTCCCGCCGGCCGACCGGCGGGCGGCGCGGCTGAGCGGTATGAGCAGCAGCGTCATGACCGAGTACATGGCGATCTTGAGGTACAGGGCGATGGTGTAGGGCTGCGCGTACGGGAGCGTGAACAGGGCGCGCGCCTGGTCGGCCGACAGGGGCGGCGGGTACGCCACCGAGAAGTTGAGGTTCAGGATGCCGGTCAGCCACATGGCGAAGGTCACCGCGATCGCCGCCCGCACCAGCCGGTTCACGTTCCGCTCCAGGAAGTCGTTGGCGCGCACGGAGAACCACTTCGCCCGGTTCGGGGAGCTGATGCACACCAGCGCCAACGCCACGGCGAACCACAGCACGCCGAAGATCGAGTGAACCGTCAGCAGGATCACCTCGCCCGGATTCGCCGACGGAAGCTCGCTGACCTCGCCGAACTCGGCCGCACTCAGCAGGGTCTGCACATCGGTCACGTTCATGACCAGTTCGGCGTGGCCGAGAGCTGTCGGCACCTCACTGGTGGCTTCGTCGATGGGATCGAAGGCGTTCACGACGACGGTCCAACGACCCGGCGCGGGAACGATCACGGTGCCCTTGTAGACGCCGGCCGGCTCGGCGTCCGGGTAGTTGAGATACGGGTAGCTGAACGAGTAGACGGCCGTGCCCCGACGGCCGGTGCTGTCGGCCAGGCCGGCGAGAACGACGTAATCCAGAACGACCGGTTCGTTCGTGTCGGGGTCGAGCAGGCGCACGATCATCGGCAGGAAGTTCGGCGACAGCGCCTCGTAGCCCACGGGATCCTCTTCCACCACGACCGTGACCGGACCGCGCGGTTCGTAGTAGAGGTCGATACGACCATCGACGTCATTGTCGTCGGACTGGGCTGCGACACTGCCGGAGACGCCGGCGGCGAGCAGGATCAGCAGCACCGAACCGGCGAGGAGCCGGAGCCTCCTGCGGACCGCCTTGGGGGTGCGCGTCCCGTCGATCAACGACCTCATCGGCTGTCCCGATCTCCCGCCGGATCGCCGCCGGTTGTCGGCGCGCCCGCATCGTCGCTGGCCGGGACGTCCTCGGCCTCCACCTCGTCGTCCAGTGCGAGCCGGCGGCGGCGCAGCACGACGAGCAGGGCGACGACCGCCGCGCAGATCGGCAGGACGGTCGCCAGGATGGTCGTCGCCGCCGATCCCCCGCCCGCCGACGCCACGACCCGGCCGGCTGCGTCGATCTCCAGCGTCTTGCGGTGCGACGACTCGATTGCCGGGAGCGAGGAGGCGCCCTGGTGGGTGGTCACCAGGATCTCCCAGCGTCCGGGGCCCAACGGGAGCGTGGCCGAGTAGACGGCGAACTCCGACTCCTGCAACTCGACGGGTCCCACCCGGTCGCCGCCCCCGGTGGCCGTGACCCGCGCACCGAAGCCGGACACCGACTCGCCGGATTCCCGCTCGATGAGCCGCACCGTCACCAGGACGCCGCCCGGTGAGTCCTGGAAGTCCACCGTCGACGCCCACAACTGGACCTCGCCGGTGAAGTGGTGCGCCAAGACCGTCGGGGCGAGCAGGGCGGACGACGCCAGCAGCCCACCGACCAGCGCCATGAAGCTGGCGAAGCGGACCACCCGGGGGGCCCAGCGTCGGGGCCGCCGGCACCGCTGCAGCCTGGATTCCGGCCTACGCCGGAATGACGAGAAGGAACCGCGCTGCATGAGGGAGCCGCCCCGCACCATCCAGCCTCCGGCTAGGCCGGCACCCGGTCCGGACCGTCGTCCTGGTCCCGGTCGTCCCTGTCATCGCCCCCCTGCCTCGATGAGCGCACAGTTCCCGACTGCGCGTTCCAGCGTCCGTAGAACTCATCGACCTCGACGTCCGCCTCCGTCACCCGCTGCTGGAACCAGTCGTCGAAGAGCCGCTGCCGCTCCTGGTCGGCCAGGACCGCCAGGATCTCGAGCCTCGCCACGTCGTAGGGCGTCTCGCCGATCGCCTCCCGTGTCTCCACGAAGAACAGCAACCAGCCGATGGAGGCCTGGATCGCCTCGCTGACCTCTCCGGGAGCCAGCGAGCCGATCGCCTCCAGGATGTCGGGCGGCAGCGGGCTGGTGGAGGTGACGACGCCCATGCTGCCCGACTCGAGCGCGCCGAGCGTCTCTGCGGTCCCGAGGAACGACGCTCCCTGCTGAGTGGCGCTCCGCAGTTGTTCGGCGGCGGCGAGCGAACCGAGGAACGCGGTGTGCACCGTCGCCGACCAGCCGGACTCGTAGCGGTACGACTCCTGCTCGTATATCCGCCGCACCTCGTCCTCCGCGACGGCGACCTCCGGGAAGAGCGCCACGGCGACACGCCGGGAGATGTCCCCCGCTCGCTCGGCCACGCGCAGGTCGTCGGCGGTCACGTTGGAACGGGCGAAGTCCTCCGGCGAGACGGACTCGAGGGCCATCTCGAGCTCGGGATCGATCTCCACCTCGAGATCGAACTCCCCTGCGACGACCTCCAGCATCGTGAGCCGGATCAGATAGTTGAGGACGAACCGCAGCGCCACCGGCCGCTCGAGCGGCGGGATCGTCGAGCCCGTCCGCCCACTGGTGGCGGGCGCCGCCAGGTAGCGATCGGTCAGGGCGTCGACCTCGACCGCCAGTATCTCCCGCCCGTCGACGACCGCGGCGACCTCCGGCGGAGCGGTCTGCTCCTCTCCGCCGCAGGAGGCGGCCGGCAGCGCCAGCGCGACGACCGTCGCCAGGAGAAGGCACAGCACGCGCCTCATCGGCCTTCGTGCTCCAGCACCTGAGCGAGCCACGGGTTGAGCTCACCCTCCTCCATGGTCACGAGCTGCAGCTCGTTGAGCGCCGCCGCGAAACGCGGGTCGATGCCGCGGTCGATCTTCTCACCGAGCGCGACCGACTCCAGGCTGTCCAGCACCTTCGGAATGACGACATAGACGTGCGGATCACCGTCGAGCCGCGCATAGTGACCGCCGCCACTGAACGTCTCGGCGCCGAAGCTGACCCGCCAGCGGTCCCCGGCCGGCGTGTGCACGCTGACCCCGAGCACCGAGTCGCGCAGCCCGAACGCCGGGTCATCGCCGTCGACCGACAGCCGGCGGTAGGCGAGCAGCGGGAAGAGCACTCGCTCCACGTCGAACATCAGCGACTGGATGACCGGATCGGCATCAGCCGTGGCCCAGCGCCCCGGGCCGGCCCGGGTCACCTCCACGGTGCGACCCTCGAACTCGACGGCGACGCTGTCGACCTGCTCGGACCTGAGCGGCACGACCTCCCAGACCGTCTGGGACTCCTCCGAGAGCTGTGCCTGGAGTTCCCGGTACTCGGCGGCCCGGTCCACGTCGGCACAGCTGATCGCTGCCAGTGCCAGCGCGGGCGCCGCGATGCACAGCCGCCGGACCCTGCGACTCATCCTGTGCGCGACCTCCGCAGCGTGAGCAGCAGCAGGGCGAATGCCGCCACCGCCGGGAACACGATCGCGTTCCGGATGTACCGCCCGCGGTCGTCCTCGGTCAGGACCAAGCGCGGCACACCCCGTACTGGGCGCATGGCGCTGATGAGGTCGTCCTGCCGGGCGACCCACGAGACGAGTCGAGCGGAGAACTCGCCGTTGCCGAGCCGGTCGAAGTAGCCGTTGGCGGCGACCTCGACGGTGCCGACCACCCCGATGCGGGTCCGGGCGATCTCGCGATCGCCGACCTCCCCCTCGACACTGCTCCAGTCGGTGATGAGGCCGAGCACGAACGGGCCCTGGGTCCCGTCATCCAGCGAACTCCAGGAACTCGATGTCACGAGCGGCGAGATCCACGCCTGATCCTCGAACGCCAACCCGACGAGCGCGGACTCGACCGGCTGCGCGGCCACGAGCAGCAGCGGAATGTTGTCGCGTGTCAGCGAGACCGTCACCGGGCTGGCGCTGGGATACCGGTACGCGACGATCGACCCCGGGTCGTCCTTGAGCGAACTCCGGTCCGACACGGTCCCCTGGCGGACCGCCACCCCCCACGGGCGGAGCAGTTCGTTGAGCTGAGCGGTGGCGCGTGCGCCGGCGGAGTCGGCGAAGACGACGAGGCGCCCGTTGGCATCGGCGTGGCGCCGGAGCAGCTCGACCTCCTCGGGCAGGAACTCCACGCGAGCGCCGCCGATCACCACCACCGTGCAGGTCGCGAGCCGCTCGACCCCCCCGACAGCTCCCAGCGCCAGCGGCTCCACCGTGAACCCCAACTGGCGGAGTTCCTCGGCGAACTGCAGGAATCCTCCCGGCAGGATGTCCTTGATGTCACGCTCGCCGTGGCCGACGGTGAAGCAGGCCACCGGCGGGTCGATCCGGGCGAGCCGCTGCAGCGCGCTCGTCACCTCGATCTCCAGGATGTCGTCCACGAGCTCCCGCCGCCCGTCCATCTCCACCATCATCTGCCCGTAGGTCCTGGCCCCGACCGCCTTGGTGAGGGCGGGTTGGGCGTCGGGGTCGATGAACTCCAGCCTGATGTTGTCGTTCTCCAGCTGGTAGCGCCGGATCAGGGAACGCATCTCGACCTGCTGCGCCGAGCCCGGCTCCACGAACCCGTAGATGGTCGTGGGCGCGGTGACCGCGTTCAGCACGAAGCGCGAGTGGTCGGTGAGGGTGAACCGCTTCTCCGGGGTCAGGTCCACCTGTCCCTTGGCCACGATCGAGGCACCACCGACGCCGGCGGTCACGATCAGACCCAGCAGAACCCCCGCGAAGCGACCGCGGACCGCGCCCTCGAAGGACCGCGGGCGCGGCTCGGCCAGCCACAGCACGGCAAGGCTCAACCCGAGGCACATGCCGGCCACGAAGTAGAGCCCGTCGCCGAGATCCAGCAGGCCGCGCCCGCTGTTGGCGATGTGGTTGGTCGGCGCCAGAAAGGAGATGACGCTGTCGAACCGTCCGCCCAGCCAGCCGGGCACGAAGTCCAGCACCCAGAGGGCGATCAGGACGCCGAACCCCACGAACGCGGCCGTCGCCGGCGACCGGGAGCGGGCCGAGACGGCCAGGGCTATGGCGTTGAACATCAGCAGGATCATCAGGAGGCCGATGTACCCCGCCCCGCTCTTGCCGATCTCGACGTCGACCTCCCTGTTCAAGAGCCAGACGTAGAGCCAGACGATGCTGACGATCAGCCAGGTCAGGAGCGTGTTGGCGACGAACTTCGAGATCACCAGCCACCAGCGGGACGTGGGCCAGGACAGGGTGATGTCCAGGGCGCCGGTGCGGCGCTCCTCCGCGAAGGAGCGCATCGCCACGATCGGCGCGAGGACCACGAGGGTCGTCTCGATGTTGGAGTAGTAGCCCTCGAGGTCGGCGATCCCGCGACTGAAGAGGAGGACGACGAAGAAGATCCCCGAGAAGACGATGTAGCCGGTCACCATCGCCCAGGTGACCGGCGAGACGAGGAGTGCTCTCAGCTCATTGCGCAGGCTCGTCATCCCGGGACCACCGCGACCTGGGGCGCGTCGGAGGGGCTGAGTCCGGCCCGCTCGAATGCGGCGCCGATGAGATCGGTCAGAGGCTCGAGGTGCGCCACGGACCATCCCTCGGTGATCGCGGCCTGCACGAGGTCACTCACCGATCGGGGATCCTCGGCATCGATCACCAGGTTGTTGCTGGTTCCACTCCCGGCCTGATAGACGATCGACGCCCCGACGGAGGCGACTTGGCGGCTGAGTTCGTCCAGGGTCGGTCCCAGCACGCCGATCCGCCAGCGCCGCGCCACCCGGCCGCTCAGTTCGGCGCCGATCAGGGAGCCGTCGTAGACGAGCAGGCCCTCGGAGACCACCAGCACGCGGTCGCAGAGGACCCGAGCCTCGGGAATCATGTGGGTGGAGAGCAGGATGGTGTGCGCGGAGGCGTACGCCGCCAGGACGTCGCGGAAGTCCCAGATGTGCAGCGGATCGATGCCGGCCAAAGGCTCGTCGAGGACCAGCACCGGCGGCTTGCCGACCAGAGCCTGCGCCAGACCCACCCTCTGGCGGTAGCCCTTGGAGAGGTTCCCGACCAGCCGCTTGGCGACCGGCTTGAGATCCAGCTGGTCCAGCGCCAGCTCCACGGCGTCGGCACGGTCGGCCCGCGGCACCTTCTTCATGTGCGCCGCGTACTCCAGATAGGCCGTCACGCGGAGCTCGTTGGGGAATGCGGCCCGCTCGGGGAGGTAGCCGATCTTCGACCGGGCGAGTTGCGGGTCGAGGCGGCAATTCACCCCGCCGACGGCGATGTCCCCCTCGTTCCAGTCGATGAGACCGCTGATGCAGCGGATGATCGTCGACTTGCCCGCCCCGTTCGGGCCCAGTAGGGCCGTGATGCCCTTGCCGAGTTGGAACGAGACGTTCCGGACGGCGGGTCTATTGCCGTACAGCTTGGTCAGGTTGCTGACCGTGACATCGGACCCGTTGGCCGCCGGCACCTCCACGATCGTTCACCGCGCGCCGCTGGCGTCGGTCTGCGGCGCCGGTCCGACCGTGCGAGCGCTAGGCATCACCGCTCGTGGACACCGTGAGCGAGACGATCCGACCCTTTTCGATGACGCAGACCCGGTCAGCGGCGGAGGTGGCCTCCTCAGACCGTTCGTCGACCACGACGATGCCGATCCCCTCGGTGGCCAACGCGTGCAGCACCCGGTACAGCTCGGCCACGATGAGCGGGGCCAGACCCATGGAGGGCTCATCGATGAGGAGCATCTTGGGTGCGGAGATCAGAGCCCGGCCGATGGCGAGCATCTGCTGCTCGCCGCCGCTGAGCGATCCGGCCTCCTGGGCGGTGCGCTCCCGCAGGATCGGGAACAGCGCATAGATCCTCTCCAGCTGCTGCTCGACGACCTCGGGCGGGGTCCGGGCCGCGCCGGCCAGGAGATTCTCCCGCACGCTCAGGCCGGCGAAGATCCGGCGACCCTCGGGCGCCAGGGCCATGCCCCGCTCGACGCGCAGGTGCGGCGGCTCGTGAGTGACCCGGGCGCCGTCGAAGACGACCCTTCCCGCAGTCGGGGAAACGACGCCGATGATGGACTTCAGCAGCGTCGACTTGCCCGCGCCGTTGGGGCCCACGATCGCCAGCACCTCGCCCTGCTCGACGGACAGGTCGATGTCGAACAGCACCGGCAGGCGCCCGTAGCCCGCCCGCAGGCTCTCGATCTCGAGCATCGCCGGTGACTCCCTACTGCTCGCCCAGATAGTGCTCTTGCGCCGCCTTGGAGTTCCGCACCTCTTCGGGCGTGCCCTCGGCGATCACCTGGCCCTCGGCGAGGGCGTAGACGATCCCGCAGTGATCGAAGACGATCCGCACGAAGTGCTCGATGAGGCAGACGGCGAACCCGAGGTCGGACTGCAGGCGCGTCACCAGGCGGAGCAGATCGCTCGCCTCGTTCGAGTCCATCCCGGCGCTGGGTTCGTCCAGCAGGAGCAGCCGCGGCCGGCTCATGATGCTCCGGCCGATCTCGGCGCGCCGCTGCCCGCCGAAGGAGAGCACGCCGGCGCGGACGTCCAGAACCTTCTCAAGATCGATCAACCGGGCGACGGCCCGGGTCAACTCGGCGGCCTGGCGCTGATCGCGGCGCGGCTTGGGCAACTGGAAGACCGACGCGAAGACGCCGCCGCCGATGCTCAGGAAGGCGCCGGTGATGAGGTTCTCGAAGACGGTGAGATTGGGGTCGATGTGATTGGCCTGGAACGTCCGGCACATCCCCAGCCGCGCCCGATTCCACGGGTTCAGGTCGGTGATGTCCTGGCCGAACGCCCGCACCCGTCCCGAGTCCGGGACGGTGAACCCGTTGATGACGTCGAAGAGCGTCGACTTGCCCGATCCGTTCGGCCCGATCAGCCCGACGATGGTCCCGGCGGGGATCCGCAGCGACGCACCCTGCAGGGCCCGGACGCCGCCGAAGGAGACATGGATGTCCTCAGCCTCCAGGACCATGCCCTCGGTGACCGGCGGCGGCAGGGCCGCCTCGACCACCTCGAGGGCGGCCAGTTGCCCCTCTTCCCAGGACTCCTGGCCGTTGTGGGCAGGGTTGGCAGTCATGCCGGCTCCTCGGACTCCGCCGGCTCGAGCGGCGCTGCGGGCTCCTCCTCGGTGCCCGCGGCCTTGCGCAAGCGAGCCACGTCACGGCGCTGCTGGAGCATGTCGAGCAGCGTGCCGGCCATACCGCGCGGTCCGAGCAGGGTTCCACCGATCAGCCCGGCGCCGCCCAGCAGGTACACCGACAGCCGGTGGCTCTCCAGGGCCGCGGGCAGGATCTGGAAGGCGACCGCCACGCTGGCCAACCCGACGATCGTCTGCGTGCCGGCAACGACCGGGATCGCCAGCAGGAACAGCGACTGGAAGAGGATGTACTGGGTCAGCGCGGGAGGCGATTCGAGGAAGGGCGCCGTGAAGGCCCCGGCGACCCCGATCAGGAACCCGCCGAAGGCGAATGCGATCACGCGGTAGCGCCACGGTGAGATCCCCACGGCGGCCGCGGCCTGCCTGTCGGTCCGCACGAGATGGATGGCGCGCCCGTGCCGGGAGCGCCGGAGAGCATGCAGCAACAGTCCCGAGACGACCATCACGCCGAATGCGAGGTAGAAGTACCGCATGTCGGTGTTGAAATGGAACCCGAACACCTTCGGGCGAGGGACGCGCACGTCCGCGCCGGCCCCGCCGGTGACCCACGTATAGGTGAACAGCGTGCGTTCCAAGGTGACCTGCAGGCCCATGGTCAGCACCATGACGTAGATCCCCGAGAACCGGGCCGTGGGAATCGCCACCAGCGCCGACAGCACGGTGGCGCAGGCCACCCCGCCGATCATCGCCGGGATGAACGGCCAGGGCGCCGAGCCCGCCAAGCCCTCCCGCAGCAGGTACCCCGTCATGTAGACGGAGGTTCCCAGGAGCGCCGCACCGGCGAGGGTGACCTGACCCGCCCAGCCGATGATGACGGCGAGGCCCATGACGGTGATCGCCATCAGGAAGCCGGCGGTGGAGAGGAAGACCCAGTACTCCCTGACGAAATGCGGGACGATCCCGATGGCGAGCGCCAGCACCAGCACGCCCGCGAGTTGGGGCGAGGGTTGGAAGCCGGACAGCGAGCCCGGAAGCCGCGGCGGTGTCCTGACGGAATTCAGCGACACGGACTCACGTCTCCGCAAGCCGGAACTGCGAGCGCTTCCTCCGCACCACGATCATGACGCCCAGGAAGAGCACCGCCATGAGGATGACCTCGCGCCATCCGGAACTGATCTTGCCGAACGTCCCACCGGCTGTGTGCGCCTCGACCTGGCCGAAGAGCATCGCCCCGAGCAGGGCCAGAGGCAGGCTCCTGAAGCCGCCCAGGACCGCGCCCGCAAGCGACCTGATCAGCACGAACAGGATGACGCTGGCCCCGAGCCTGGTCATGGGCGTCAGCAGGACGCCGCCGAGGCCGGCCAGGGCCCCCGTCAGGCACCAAACGCCCATGGAGACCTTCCGCACGGGTATGCCGACGATCTCGGCGGCTTCGGTGTCGTCGGAGATGGCGCGCATCTGCACGCCGACCTTCGTCCTCGTCACGACGAAGTGCAGCACGATCACCAGGAAGACGAGTATCGCGATCGTGGCGATCTGATGGTGCGACACGTTCGCGCCCCAGATGGTCACGCGACCCCTCCCGAACGGGCTCGGCACGATCTCGAAGGCGCCGGGCCAGATCTCCTGGGTGATGCCCGTGAAGATCAGCATCCCGCCCAAGGCGAAGGTGGTCACGGTGACCCGGGGCCAGCGCGCCATACGCCCCGTCGCCACCCAGGCGAACAGGGCCGCCAAGCCGGCACCCAGTAGGACGGCCAGGATGACCGCCGGGGCCTTGGGCCATTCCTTGGTGGCATAGGCCAGATTGGTGCCGTGGCCGGAGGTGCGTGCCGGGTCGGCCGTCAGGTACCAGTAGAGGAACGCCGAGCAGAGCGCGATGCCCCCGTGCACGAACGCCACGATCCGGCTCATGCGGAAAGAGAGGACGAGGCCGACGGCGAGAATGCCGTAGAGCGCACCGAGGGCGACACCGGTGACGAGTGCTGCCTTGACTATGAACGGCTCAAACACCGCGGCCCCCCAACCCTCCGATCAGTGAGCGCTCGGGGCGCCGTGCCAGACCCCAGCCTGGCGGGGCGCCCCGATGCGTCTCGTGACCCTCGACCGGTCAATGCGTGACTCTCGACCGGTCAGAGCCAGCCGGCTTCACTCAGCTGTCATACGTGGCACAGGCCTCGTAGCCCTCGGGGGCCGGGATCCACACCAGGAAGTCGGTCGAAGCGGCGGACTGGTTGTACTTGAACTGGTACTCACAGCGCAGCGTGTCGTGCGCCGCCGTCTCGGCGATGCCGTTCTCACGCTCATAACTGGCGTCGCCCCAGGTGAAGGTGATGCCCATTCCCGGACCGGCGTCCCATGGCTGCGACTCCCAAGCCTCCATCATGTTCTCCCGGGTGATGTCCGGGCCCACCTGCTTGGCGGTCTCGATGAAGATTCGAGCACCGGCATAGCCGGACTGGGTGATGTGGTGGATCTTGAGGAGCTGGTCGGGGTTGTACTTCTCGAGTGCGGCAAGGTACTCGGTGTTGTCGTTCCAGATCTTGAACGTGGTGATCGTCCACATGCCCTTCAGCGGCCAGTCGCCCACGAACTCGCCCAGAGCCTCCGCCGCGAAGTGGTTGCCGCTGACACCCAGAGGCGGCCAGTAGCCCTGCTGCTCGGCGGCGATCATCCAGCCCGCCATGGGCGCCGCCCAAGCGAAGTGAATGACGTGGTCCGGGTTGGCGGCCTGCATCTCGATGACGGCAGGCGTGTGGTCGGGCGTCTCGATCTCGATCGGCTGCTCGAGGACGACCTCGATGCCCGCAGGATCGTAGACGGCGCGCATGGAGTCCGCCGCGAGGCGATCCTCGGGAATGTTGAGGTAGATGATGCCGACCGACTCCGGCTGCAGGATGTCCCGCACCCAGATGGAGTTGGCGGTCGCCTCGTGGATGGTGGCCATGTGCGTCGGGAACATCCAGGGGTCGCGCCACTCGCTGGTGAAGAAGCCCCAGGAGCCGAACCACGGGACCTGGTCGCGGGCCAGATCCTGGTGCAGCTCGCCGGTGCCCCAGGTGATGCTGGTGATGAAGCCGAAGACCTGGTCCTCGTCCACCAGCTTCCTGAAGCAGGCGCGGGCGCGGGCGACGTCGCCGGCGGCGTCGCAGTTCGTGACGCTGATCGTGCGCCCGTGCACGCCGCCTTCGTCGTTGACCGCGTCGAACATGGCGATGGCCGAGGCCACGACCGGGATCGTCACGATCTCCGGAAGCGGCAGACCGTCGTCGCTTATCGCCCCGAGCTTGATCTCTGTCGCGCTGACGCCGGGCGCCGGACTGTCGCCCGCTGCTGCGGGCTCCGGCTCATCGGCGGGTGGCGGCTCGGCAGCCGGCGGGGGCTCCGCCGCGGGTGGCGGCTCGGCAGCCGGCGGGGGCTCCGCCGCGGGTGGCGGCTCGGCAGCCGGCGGGGGCTCCGCCGCGGGTGGCGGCTCGGCAGCCGGCGGGGGCTCCGCCGCGGGTGGCGGCTCGGCAGCCGGCGGGGGCTCGGGCGGCGGAGGCGCAGTAACCGTACCCCCATCGTCCCCGTCCCCGCCGCAAGCGGCGGCGATGAGGAGAACCGCAACCGCAACGGTCACGATCCTGGATATCAACTTGCCCATCAAGAAGCCTCCTCCCGCTGCTCATTCGAGCCGGCTCTCGGAATGTGTCAGTCGGCTACGCGTCGCTGTGCACCCAGCCGACTCCTCAGAAAGTAGGTTTCGCTTTCGGACGGTTGTATGGCCGGGTGAGACAAGGAGACGGAATCGGCTTATCTACTGCTGACAAGACGTCGCCATTGTCCTCGCCGCAGGGTGAGAGCCACGACCTCGGCGGCGGTATCGACGACCACGGTCTGGGTGACCATGTAGGGGAAACCACAGATCCAACGGGAACCGCAGTGCCTACGCCCCCCGCCAACCTTCCGATTCGCGGCACGGGACCGAGGAATCGGACCGGCTACGTCACGGCGAGCGGCGATGAAGGACGAGACCACCATCACCCACTGCGTGGCCTGAGACGATTCCAACCGCGTCGTGAGCGCGGCCGGCCTGACGCGCGGCGCCCTCCGGCGCCTGCTCAGCCGCCTGCGGTCAGGGCGCGCACCCGCTCGGCGAAGGCGGCGAAGGCCGCCGAACCGAGGGCGGGACGCAGGCCGAAGAGCACCCGCTCGTAGGACCCGTCGACCTTGAGGCGCCCCTGCATGTAGGCAACCGCAGGGTCCAGCTCGCCGCGGAGGATCCCCCCGGCGTCGGCGGCGTTGCACGACACCGTGCAGTCGGGGTCGCTGAGGCGCCCGGGGCTCAACTCCACCAGCCGGCCGTCGCTGATGACCACTCCGAGCCGGCAGGGACCGCCGGGGCCACCGGCGATCTCCAGGCGGGCGCGTACGCTGCAGCCCGGGACCGCCGGGAGCGCCTCGGCGGCGGCACGCACGCCGGCCAGCCAGCCCTCGCTCCCGAAGTCCTCCACGTCCGGGGCTCCTCAGCCGCCCGGACCCCGCAGCCCGGCGAACAGGTCGTCCTCGGGCAGTTCGGTCGCCACGTCGGAGCGCGCCAGGATGTAGTCCTCGCAGGGGTAGGCCTCGGCTGCCACCTCCCGCGGCAGCCCGAACCAGAACGGCGAGTCGGGATCCACCTGCGTCTCATGGGCCAGCAGTGCGTCGCAGCGCCGGTCGTACCACTTCGCCACCTCGATCCGGGTGGTGATGCGGTGATCCTGCCAGGGCCGCTCGAACCACCACTCCTCGTAGGGGGACTGCAAGCCCAGCTCGCCGAACGCTTCGTGTATCGCCAGCATCCGGGCCTTGGACCACAGCGAGTAGTAGAGCTTGGGCGGGTGCCAGGGCGGGCCCGCGGCAGGGAACGCCAGAGGGTCGCCGGCCGCCTCGTAGGCCGCCAGACCCACGTCGTGCACCCGCAGGTGGTCGGGGTGGCGGTAGCCCTGCTGGTCGTCGGGATAGATGACGACCACGTGAGGGCGCCGGGCACGCAGGATCGCCACGAGGCGTTCCGTGGCCTCCTCCAGCGGCGCCGCCCCGAACGAGCCGGCCGGGAGTTCCGGTGGCCCGGCGGGCTCCTCGTGGACGTCGGGCGCCTCGGGATAGCCCGAGTCGCGGTAGCCCAGCCACAGCACCTCGTGGTAGCCGATGATCGCCGCGGCGCGCTCGAGCTCGGCGCGCCGCACCTCGGCCAGCCGCTCGCGCACCCCCGGCAGGTCGGCGGCGGGGTTCAGGATGTCGCCCTCCTCGCCGCCGGTGCAGCACACCAGCACGGTGCGCACCCCCTCGTCGCTGTAGCGGGCCACCGTGGCCGCCCCCTTGGAGGACTCGTCGTCGGGATGCGCGTGCACGGTCAGCAGACGCAATTCCGAGCCCGCGACCTCGCCCCCGTTCCGGCGGGCATCACCACCCCCGCGGGCATCGTTCCGGCGGGCATCACCACCCCCGCGGGCATCGTTCCGGCGGACATCGTCACCCCGGCGAACATCGTCATTCCGGCGAAGGCCGGAATCCAGACTCAAGGACGCCCCATCCGCGGCCGGGGACTTCAGGCCCGCACCCCGAGCACTCCCGCCCGGGGCGACAACTGATCGGTGCCCGTCTCCGGGTCTCGCTCGAGGTTCCAGCCCAGCAGGGCGGCGAACGCGCCGCGTCCCTCGTCGGGACCCGAGGCGATCACCTCATCTCCCGCCTGCAGCACGGTCGGCCCCCGCGGCCGGTACAGGTACCGCTGACCCCGCAGGATGGTCAGCACGGTGAAGCCGGGTTCGATGTTCAAGCCCAACTCGGCCAGGGAACAGCCGTCGACCGGGGATCCCGCGGCAACCGGGTAGTCCACGACGACCTCGTCGGAGTCGCCCAGGGCGATCTCCAGGATGGGGTGCACGTCCTCGCCCTTCTCCACGAGCCACACCATCTGGCAGGCCTGGTCGCCCAGGTCCTCGGCCGCCTTGGAGATGTGCAGCAGGCCGCGCAGCGGCGCAGGGTCGGCGTGATCGGCGGCCGCCCGCAGAACCCACACCTCCAACTCGTCGTGGCCGTCGTCGAGCCGGGACTCCAACTGGCGCACCTGCGCCGCCAGACCCGGATCGCCCAGCACCAGGGCGGAATACGCCAGATCCACCGACACCTCGGAGAGGTTCTTCATCTCCACGAGCAGGTCGGCGGCACGGTCGAGGTCGCTGATGGAGGACTCCGCGGGCGCCTCGGGCGGAACCCACGCCTCGTCTCCGGCGAGTTCGCGGATCCGGGGGATGCCGTCGGACGAGCCGCGCATGAACAGGGCGTCACCGGGCATCAGCACGTCCTCGCCGCCCACGCCGGTGATCCACTGCCGGCCCCGGCGGATGGCCATGATGCGCGTGCCGGTCGCCACCGGCAACTCGAGGGCGCCGACGGGTCGGTGGGCCATGGCGGAGCCCTCGGCGACCTGCGCCCGGTGCGAGACCTCTTCGGCGGCCGACAGCGAGACCACCAACTCGGCGGGGATCCCCAACTGGTGGGTGACGACCCGGGCGATGTCCACAGCGGCGTTGGCGATGCGCTCGATCGCACTCACCACCTGCAGCACCGAGGACATGCCGCCGGCATCCCGGGGGCGGCGCGCGGCCTTCACGCAGACGGCGCGCATGTCGTGCACCAGGTCGCTCATCTGCTCCTCGAGGGCGCGCACCTCGGTGGCCAACTCGGGGTGACCGAAGCAGACCGAGGCATACGCCAAGTCGACCATCAACTCGCTGAGGTCCTTGGCCTCGGCGAGCATCGAGCGCAGATTCCGGGGGCGTTCGTCCATCGGTGTCTTCGCGAGACTATCGCGCCGCCGGCGCGGCACCCTCAGCGCGTCGTCGGAACCGGTGCCCATCACAGGATCGCCAGCGCCGCCAGCGCCGCCACCAGGGTGAGGGCGCCAACCAGGTCCATCACCGAGGTGACCAGCGGGATGCCGTAGGTGTCGGGGTCCAGACCGAAACGCTCTGCCAGGATCGTGCCGTAGTACGCTACGAGAGCGGCCGCCGCCACCGCAACCAGGCCGCCGAGCAGCGCCACGCCGATCATGTCCGCCGGCCCGGGACCGGCCAGACCGGCGATCCTGGCGGCGCCGTAGGCGAGCGCTCCCGTTCCGGCGAGGGCGGGAAGTCCCATCACAAAGGTGTTGCGCACCTCCCGGCGAGCCTCGCGGCCCGGAACCGCCGACGGTTCGATGAGACCCAGGTGCAGCTTGGATGCCAGCCGGCTCGAGAGGATGCCACCGAGCGCGCCCCCGACCGCCAGGTACCCCGGCAGCAACACCAGCAGGCTCGGGAGCCGTCCGAGGAACACCTCCTGCTGCTCGACGATCACCCCGGCGCCGAGGTCCAGCAGCAGCGCGATCACCAGCACGCCGAAGGACTCCCGCAGGATGGCGCGCAGCGAAGTGCCGCCGGTCTGCCAGACGCTCACAGCGGTGACCAAGGCGGCCGCGCCGCAGACGATGGCCACCGCGCCCACCACCGCCTCGGACTCGGCCAGCGGAACCACCAGCAGCAACACCGGCAGCGTGATCACGTCGGCCGCGGCGGTCACCAGCGGGGCCGTCACGTTGTCGGGGTCCCAGCCGAGGCGCACCGAGCCGGCTGTCATCCCCAGCGCCACCACCAGCACGAACAGCGACGAGATCACGCCCCCGAGCGTGCTGATGACCACGAAGGCCGCCAGGCTCATCGGCACGGGGATGTTGAAGAGCTCCGCCGCCGCCTTGGCCAGCATCGCCAGTATCGCCGAGGACACGATGCTGAGCGCCAGGCCGGCCAGGATGTTCTCCCCCACGACGGTTGCGGGGCGCAGGCTCAGGCGGAAGGTGCCGGCGTGAATGGCGGTGCCCAGGCGCGACCCGAGAGCCCCGAAGATCTTCCCCTGCAGCGCGATGGCGGCCGGCACCATCAGCAGCAGCCCGCCGAGCTGCCCCAGGCGGTCGGCGCTGGCACCGAGCAGGATCCCCACCACGACGCTGACGGTGGCCAGCAGCCCCAGAGCCACGAGGCTCTGCATGCCCGCCCAGTGGGGCACACCGGGAACGCCTCGCCCCTGCGGGGGTGCGCGCCGCAGACGGAACCTCGCCAGCAGCGGGAAGGTTCGGTCCATGCCACGCTCCCCGGGGCCGAGTAGTGACCAAGTCTCCCCCAGCGTGCAGGAACCCGGCGGAATTTGCGACCGGAATGCTCGTGGCGGCGGGATGCGCTTCCTACGCTGGCGCCATGGGACGTCACCGATCCCGAACGGCCGTGGGTGGCTCCGGCCGGCGCCACCGGCACACCGGCAGCCGCCGAGTTGGCGGCCGCGCCCTGATCCTGGTGGCAGTCGCCGCACTCGTCGCAACCGGATGCGGCTCATCGGGGCGGGAGTTGCGCGCCCCGCCCAACTTCGCCGCCTCCCAGGCCCGCTTCGTACCGGTCAACCAGAGCCAGGGACCCGGCGGCATGCTCATCGAGGGCACCGACTTCGCACCAGGCGGCGAGCTGCCCCCGGGACTGCTGGAGACGGGCGAACCGCCGACTCTGGTGTGGTGGAACATCCCGCCCCTGACCACGGAGTTGGTGGTGCTCGTCAGCGCCTTCGATCCGCAGGAGCCACCGGTGCTGTGGGCCGTCGCCGGGCTCGGTCCCTCCAGCGCCGGGCTCTTCGGCGGGCCGCTGCCCCCGGGCGTGCGGTCGCTGCCGCGGGCCGGCGGCGAGCTGGACTGGCCGGGCTACCCACCGGCAGGCACTCGCGTCGTGTTCAGCCTCTGCGCCCTGACGGCCCCGCTGTCCCCCGACGCCGCTGCCTCCGACGCCTGGAACCTCTGCTACTCCGACTCGCTCGGCCTCGCCACCGTCAGCGGGCTGGTCCCGGCGGCGCAGACATGAGTCAGAGCGTCATGAGGCCGAGCGATCAGAGGTACCGGGTCTGGATCGACGGGCCGGTGCCGGACATCGAGATGCCCGCCGACGTGGACCTCGTCGGCAGCCGGGCGGGCGCCGAGGCGGCGATCGTGGGGGCGAGCGAGCCGTGGGGCGACGCCGCCTGCCGGCGATTGCCCGACCTGAAGGTCGTGGTTCGACGTGGCATCGGTTTCGACAACGTGGACGTTGCGGCCTGCGCCGCCCACGGCGTCGCCGTCTGCAACGCTCCCGACGCGCCCACGATCTCGACCGCTGAACACGCCCTGATGCTGCTGCTGGCCGTCAGCAAGCGCCTCAAGCCCGCCGAGCGCCGCCTCCGCGACGGCGACGGGCTGGTTGGGACCCCGGCCTCTGTCGGCGGTCTCGAACTCGACGGCCGCACTCTCGGTCTCATCGGCTGCGGTCGCATCGGGAGGCGCCTGGGCGCCTACGCCGAGGCGCTGGGCATGCAGGTGCTGGCACACGATCCCCACCTCGATGTCGCGCCCGTGGGCAGGCTGGTCGAACTCACCGAGATCTGGTCCGCCGCCGACGTCGTGTCGCTGCACGCCCCCGCCACGACCGCGACACGCCACCTCGTCGACGCCACCTCACTGGCGGCGATGCGTCCTGGCGTGGTGATCATCAACTGCGCCCGCGGCGCCCTCGTGGATCACGACGCCCTCCTCGCCGCCGTGGAGTCCGGCCAGGTCGCCGGCGCCGGACTGGACGTGACCGATCCCGAGCCGCTGCCCGCCGACCACCCTCTGCTGCACCGGGACGACGTTGTGGTCACGCCCCACGTTGCCTCGGCAACGACGGCCGGCACGGACCGGCTCGTGACCCAGGCGCTGGCACAGGCGCTCGAGTGGCTGCGGGGCGGCAGCCCCGAATACCTGCTGGATCCCGCAGCCGCCGACCCGGCGGTCGACCGCCGGCTGCGAGCCCGGATCGATTGAGGGGCCCGGCGGCGCTCAGTGCCGGAGCCGCTCCCGCAACGCGAACTTCTGGATCTTGCCGGTGCTGGTCCTGGGGAGATCGCCGAAGATCACCCGTCTGGGCGCCTTGAAGCGGGCGATGGAGTTGCGGACGAACTCGATCAGCTCCTCCTCGGTCACCGAGGATCCCGGGCGCGGCACGACGAACGCCACCGGCACCTCGCCCCAGGTCTCGTCGGGCGCACCCACCACGGCCGCCTCGAGCACCCCGGGATGGCGGGCCAGGGTCTGCTCCACTTCGATCGAGGCGATGTTCTCCCCGCCGCTGATGATCACGTCCTTGGCCCGGTCGCGCACCTCCATGTAGCCGTCGGGGTGCACCACACCCACGTCGCCGGTGCGGAACCAGGCGCCGTCGGGACGCTGCAGGGTCGCCGCGGCCGTAGCTCCGGGGTCGCGGTAGTAGCCGAGCATCACGACGTTGCCCCGCAGGACCACCTCGCCGGCCGTGGCGCCGTCGGGGGGCACGTCGCGGCCCTCGGCGTCCACGACCCGCAGCGGCGAGCAGGCGACGTTGGCCACACCTTGGCGCGCCTTGCGCCGGGCCTGCTCGGCGGGCCCGAGGGTGCCCCATTCGGGACGCCAGTCGCAGATCACCGCCGGGCCGTAACTCTCGGTCAACCCGTAGAGGTGCGTGACGTGCAGGTTCAGGTCGGCGAGGCGGGCCAGCAGGCTGGGCGACGGCGGCGCCCCGCCCACGGCCACGTGCACCGGGGAGGCCGCCGGGGTGGCGCCGGGGTGGGCGGCCAGCATCGTCAGCACGGTGGGGGCGGCGTTGAGGTGGGTGATGCCCCGCCGGTGGATCTCCGACCAGACCGCCTCGGCATCGACACGGCGCAGCGCCACGTGCACGCCGCCGGCCGCGGTGACCGCCCACGGATAGCACCAGCCGTTGCAGTGGAACATCGGCAGGGTCCAAAGGAACACGCCGGCGGCGTCGAGGCCTCCCTGGGCGACCATGGCCAGCGCCTGCAGGTAGGCGCCGCGGTGGGAGTACATCACGCCCTTGGGGCGCCCGGTGGTGCCCGAGGTGTAGTTGAGGCTCAGCATCGCCCACTCGTCGTCGACGTCGCGGCGCAGGGGCGCGGCGGCGGCGAGCCGCTGCTCGTAGTCGTCTTCCGGCTCGCCGCAGAGGATCAGCTGCACCGGGTGGTCGGCCCCCGCCACGATCGCCTCGCCGACCTCCGCCAGGGAGTGGTCACAGACGAGCACCCGGGACCCGGCATGGTCGGCGATCCAGGTCAGCTCGCCGGGCGACAGGCGCGTGTTCAGTGCGTTCAGAACGGCCCCGGCCCAGGCCACGCCGAAGTGCGACTCCAGCGCCGCGTGCGTGTTCGGAACCAGCGTCGAGACCCGGTCGCCGGGCCTCACCCCCGCCTCGGCCAGCGCCCCCGCCAGCCGCATGCAGCGCTCCCGCAGCTCCCGGTAGGTGAAGCGGCGCTCCCCGTCGATCAACGCCGTCCGGTCGCCGAAGACGAGCGCGCTGCGGTCCAGGAACAGCGTCGGCGCCAGCGGTTCGGGGCCGAAAGCCGGACCGTGGCGAGTGGGCGGCGAGGGGGGCTCTGGCATTGCCTCAGTGTCGCAGACGGAGGCCGGGGCCCGTGGCCGACAGTCCCGTGGCCCCAAAGGTCCCGTGGTCGAAAAGGTCGAGGCGGGCTCGGACCTCGCTCCAAAGGTCCGAACCCGCCTATTCCACCTGCCGCAACCCTGCTGCTCCAACCGCTCGGGCCGCGGCGTCCGGAAGATCCCGGCGATCTTTGCTCCACAGACGCCTCAGCCGCCGGTTCGGTTGACAACCTCGGAATATTTTTTCCACAACCCAGCGGGCACCCGTTGCAGCCTCGCGGCACGCCGACCGAGCCTGGGGGGAAGGCGGGCGATCAGCCGAGGCGAACTGCACCAGTCATCTGACTCATATGACAGGCTCCGCGCGCTGCGATCCGCCACATTGCTACGACAAATATCTCATAATAGCCATCTCACGTCGATATCGAACCGCGAGATTCTCGCATCTGCACTATCATCTGGCTATCATGCCAGCTATCATGAGCGCGCTCGGAGAACGGCTCCAATCCGTACTGCCAACGCTACGAGCGGCAGGAACCGACCTGCAGCGCGTCGAGGTCAAAGACGCAAGCGGCGGTTTCCCGAGGAGCGTGCTCAAGAGCGTCTCGGCCTTCGCCAACTGGGGAGGCGGCCTGATCATCCTGGGGCTCGCCGAGCCGGGCTTCGAACCGTCCGGAATCGATGCACCAAGAATCGCGTCCTCGCTGGCCTCGGCGTGTGCCGACAGCCTCCAGCCGCCCATCCGCCCGGAGATCGAAATCTGCACAGTCGACGGCTGTCCGGTCGTCGCGGCGGCAGTGGACGAGATCAACCCGGGCCAGAAACCGTGCGTCGTGAAGCAACCCGATCACCTCGAGGGGGCCTACATCCGGACCCACGACGGCAACCGTCGACTCACCGGCTACGAGCACTACGCCTTGTTCGCCGCGAAGGGGCAGCCTACCGACGACGAGCAGGCGGTCGATGGAGCAAGGCCAGAGGACCTCAACGCGGAACTCCGCGACCTCCTGCTCCGCCGGATCAGAGCAACCCGCGGTCCGACGCTGCGCGACGCGGGCGACAACACGATTCTCCGGCTGCTGGGAGTTCTGACCGGCGAAGGGGGTGAGGAGGTCCCCACGCTCGCCGGCCTGCTGGCACTGGGGACCTACCCCCAGCAGTTCGCACCACGACTTAACGTCACGTTCGTGGCGTTCGCCACCGAGACCGGCGAACCGCTGGCGGACGGGACCCGCTACCGAGACAGCCAACAGATCGACGGGCCGATACCGGAGATTCTCGAACTGGCAGGCGACGCGCTGCGCCGAAACATGCGCCGGCGAGCCGTTGTCGTCGGCCTCGGACGGGAGGACCATTGGGACTACCCGCTGGAGGCAGTGCGCGAGGTGGTCGTCAACGCCCTTATGCACCGCGACTACCACTCTTCTGTCCGCGGTCAGCCTGTCGTAATGGCCCTCTATCCAGACCGGCTGGAGATAACGAGCCCCGGCGGTCTCTACGGAGCGTTCAGCCCCGAGAGACTCATGACCGAGCCCGTGACCGCCGCCCGCAACGCTCGCCTGGCCAAGTTGCTCCAGGACGTCTCGAACACACAGTCCAACCGAACCGTCTGCGAAAATGTGGGCACGGGCCTCGTCTCCGTCGCCAAGTATCTGCGCGACGCTGGCTTGGAACCACCGGAGATCATCCACAGCCTCACGGAATTCAGGGTCGTCCTTCGCAACCACACGGTGCTTGATGGCGAGGCTCTGGAATGGCTCTCGGCAATCGAGGACGCTGAACTCTCCGACCGCCAACGGCTCGGACTTGCAGCCTCGCGACGCACCGGCAGGATCGACAACCGCGGCTACCGCGCCCTGACGGGCTGTGATCCCGCCACTGCGACCACCGAGTTGACCGATCTAGGTCGTCGGGGGATGTTGCGGCGGATCGACGGAAAGAGCTGGGCGGAGTGGGTTCTCGCCGACCGTCTCCAGCCCCCGGCCGGCGTCCGCGACGCTGGCCGCCGAGAACTGGCAACGACACGACCGACCGAGGGTCGAGCGACGCCGCTGCCGCTGCTCCCGGACACACCCACGCTGAAGGGTGTCGGCGACACCGGTGCAACACCAGCCGAAGCCGGGCTGACCAAGCGGCAGCAAGAAATCGTCGAGACCCTCTCGGAGGGGCCGATGACGAGCAAGGAACTCGCCGATCGGTTCGGCGTGACCCGAGGAGCGGTACTGATCCAGCTCCGCAGCCTCGAGAAGCTCGGTCGCGTAAGCCCTACCGAGGAGGGCAGGCGCAGTCGCAAGCAGCGCTGGGAGTTGGGGTCGCGCCAAAGGTTTGGGGGAAGACGAATTGTGCCTAGCGAAAGTTGAGCCTCCTCGCCTACGACCACCAACCTTGGAACTACTCATCCAGGGCCGCCGCCAAACTGCCCAACTCGCCCGCCGCGCCCCCGAGCCAACCCGGCGTAGCCGTCAAGATCACGTCAGCAAGGGAAGGGGTCAGCCGCCCGGCAAGCGGTAGCGCTCGCCCGTGGCACCGCTCTGTGTGTCGGCCGCCTGCGTGGCCAGGAGGTCGGCCGCGTCGTTCCAGGGGTCGCCGGCGTGTCCCTTCACCCAGCGGAACGCGACACCCCGCGCCAGGACCTGTTCGATCAGCGGCACCCACAGGTCCTGGTTCTTAACCGGCTTCCTGTTGGCGTTGCGCCAGCCCCGCCGCTGCCAGCCCTCCCACCAGCGCTGCTCGAAGCAGTTCACGATGTACGCGGAGTCGGTGACCACCCGCACGGGATCGGAACCCGCCAGCGCCCCGAGCGCCTCCAGGACGGCCTGCAACTCCATGCGGTTGTTGGTCGTCTCGGGCGCGGCGCCGGCCGCCCAGGGGCCGTCGGGCACCACCCAACCCCAGCCGCCGGGGCCCGGGTTCCCCCGGCAGGCCCCATCGGTGTACACGATCGTGCGTTGCGGGGAACGACCCGGTGCGTCCATCACAGCGCTCATCCTCGCACGCGCCACATCCCCATCAGCGCTTCGGCGACCCCGACAGCTGCAAAATTGGCGCCAGCGGACTTGGCCGAAACTTGCTGCACCGCGGACCGAGCGCCGGCGGACTTGGCCCAATAACTCTTGCACCGTGCGAGAATGAACCCCGATGCGCGGACATTTCTCGCACCAGCTTCCCGACACCGATCCCACCGAGACCGGCGAGTGGATCGACTCCTTCGACGCCCTGGTCCACGAGCGGGGCCCCGAGCGCGCCCGGCTGGTCGTGGCACGGATGCTGGAGCGGGCGCAGCAGCTCGACGTCGGCATCCCCGCCACCGTCACCACCCCGTACGTCAACACCATCCCCGCGGACAGCCAGCCGTTCTTCCCCGGCGACGAGCACCTCGAGAAGCTGATCCGGCGCTACATCCGCTGGAACGCCGCCGTCATGGTGATCCGGGCCAACAAGGCGGCCGACGGCATCGGCGGGCACCTGTCCACCTTCGCCTCCTCGGCGTCGCTGTACGACGTGGGCTTCAACTGGTTCTTCCGGGGCAAGGACGACGGCCTGCCGGGCGACCACGTGTACTTCCAGGGCCACGCCGCCCCCGGCATCTACGCCCGCGCCTTCCTCGAGGGGCGCCTCGACACCGAGCACCTCGACAACTTCCGGATGGAGATCGGCGGCCGGGGCGTCTCCAGCTACCCGCACCCCCGGCTCATGCCCGACTTCTGGGAGTACCCCACCGTGTCCATGGGCCTCGGCCCCATCAACTCCATCTACCACGCCCGCTTCAACCGCTACCTGCAGCACCGGCGCATCGACGACACCTCCGGGTCGCGCGTCTGGTGCTTCGTGGGCGACGGCGAGATGGACGAGCCGGAGACGCTGGGCGCCGTCTCCCTGGCGGGGCGCTCCGAACTGGACAACCTCATCTGGGTGGTGAACTGCAACCTGCAGCGCCTCGACGGGCCGGTGCGGGGCAACAGCCAGATCATCACCGAACTCGAGGGGCTGTTCCGCGGCGCCGGCTGGAACGTCATCAAGGTCATCTGGGGGTCGCGCTGGGACGAACTCCTGAAGCGGGACCACACCGGTCTGCTGCTCAACAAGATGAACTCCACCGTCGACGGCGAGTACCAGCGCTACGCCACCGAGTCGGGGGACTACATCCGCGAGCACTTCTTCGGCCCCGATCCGCGCCTGCGCGCCATGGTGGCCGACTACGGCGACGAGGACCTCGCCAACCTGCCCCGCGGCGGCCACGACCACCAGAAGCTGTACGCCGCCTACAAGGCCGCCACCGAGAACGCCGGCTCGCCGACGGTGATCCTGGCCAAGACCATCAAGGGCTGGAGCCTGGGCAAGGGGTTCGAGGGCCGCAACGCCACCCACCAGATCAAGAAGATGACCACCCGCCAGCTGCTCGAACTCCGGGACCGGCTGGGCCTGTGGGAGGAGATCCCCGAGAGTGCGCTCGCCGACGACGCCTCGCCGCCGTACTACCGGCCGCCGCCCGACGCCGAGGAGATGGTGTACATGCGCCGGCGCCGCCAGGCGCTGGACGGCCTGCTGCCGTCGCGCCTCGTGCGGGACCGGCGGCCGCTGCGCCAGCCCGACCGCAAGGTCTTCGCCACCTTCGACGAGGGCTCCGGCGACCGGGAGGTCTCCACCACGGTGGCGTTCACCAGCATGCTGCGCTCGCTGCTGCGGGACAAGGACTTCGGCGCCCGCGTGGCCCCGATCGTGGCCGATGAGGCGCGCACCTTCGGCATGGACTCGCTGTTCCGGGAGTTCGAGATCTACGCCCCACGCGGGCAGCTCTACGAGCCGGTGGACCATGATCTGCTGCTGTCGTACAGCGAGGACACCGGCGGGCAGATCCTGGAGGAGGGCATCACCGAGGCCGGCTCGCTGGCGGAGTGGATCGCCGCAGGCACCAGCTACGCCAACCTCGGCGTGCCGATGGTGCCGATGTACACCTTCTACTCGATGTTCGGCTTCCAGCGGGTGGGCGACCTCATCTGGTCGGCCGCCGACAGCCGGGCCCGGGGCTTCCTGCTGGGCGCCACCGCCGGTCGCACCACCCTCATGGGGGAGGGACTGCAGCACCAGGACGGCCACAGCCACCTGCTGGCCGCCTCGGTGCCGGCCTGCCAGGCCTACGACCCGGCCTTCGCCTACGAGATGGCCACGATCATCGCCTGCGGGCTCGAGCGCATGTATCCCCCGGCGGGGGCTGCGCACGGCGACGACGTCTTCTACTACCTCACGATCTACAACGAGAACTACCTGCAGCCCGCCCGCGCCGACCATGTGAGCGACGCCGACATCATGAGCGGCCTGTACCGCTGGGATCCCGGGCCGGCGGGCATGCGTCACCGGGCCACGATCCTGTTCTCGGGCCCGGCGCAGGCTGCGGCCCGCGGGGCCCAGGCGACGCTCGCCGAGCACTACGACACCGGCGCCGAGCTCTGGAGCGCAACCTCCTACAAGAGGCTGCGGGAGGAGGCCCTGGACGCCGAGCGCTGGAACCGCCTGCACCCCACCGAGGCGCCGCGCCTGCCGGCGGTGACCGCCGAGCTGGCCCGCTCGCAGGGCCCGATCACAGCGGTGAGCGACTACCTCACCCTGGTGCCCGATCAGATCGCCCGCTGGGCACCCCGGCACTTCTCGGTGCTCGGCACCGACGGCTACGGCCGCAGCGACACGCGCAGCGCGCTGCGGCGCTTCTTCGAGGTGGACGCCGCCCACATCACCGTGGCCGTCCTGTCCGGGCTGGTCGCCAACGGTGAGATCGACCCCTCCGCGGTGGGCGACGCCATCGAGCGCTTCGGCGTGGATCCCGAGGCGGTCAACCCCGTCAACTACGAGTGCGGCCCGCTCACCTAGCGGCCACCGATCGGCGCTCCGTTCAGGCTCTTGCGTCATCCCGGCGGAGGCCGGGATCCACACAGCGCCGGCAACGACGCCCGTGCCCTGCGGAACTCGGAGAGAACTCCCGGCCGCGCTAGTCGCGTGCAGGCGATCCGCCGCCGACACCACCTGCCGCCAGGCCGGCCCGCCCGGCGGCACTGCCGGAGGGGTAGAAGAGCGCTATCGTCAGTCCCGCCAAGGCGTAGGAGCAGATGAGCCAGATCCAGGGACGCGGGTAGCGGGCGAGATCCTCGGCACCGCCGGCGCCCAGCAGCGCCACGACCGCGGCCACACCGACGGCGTAGCAGAGCTGCTGCACGGTGCGGGCCGTGGCATTTCCCATGGCGAACTGGTCGCTGCCAAGGTCCGCCAGGGGCGCGGCCGTGATGCAGGTGATCGCCATCCCGACTCCGGCTCCCAGCATCAGCATGGCCGGCAGGAAGTCCGACACGTAGTCCGGTGTGGCCTCGACGCGCCAGAACTGCCACGAGAAGGCGGCGATGCACAACCCGCTACCCGCCGCGGTGAGCCAGCGGTGGCCGAGGCGGTCGGCGGCGCGGCCGACCCACCACGAGGCCAGGACCGACATCAGTGGACTGGGACTGAGGCCCAGACCCGTCTTCCAGACCGGCCACTCCCAGAGACGCTGCAGCAGCAGAGAGTTGAGGAAGAACCCGCCCAGGAAGGCGAATCCGAAGAAGATCGTGGCGAAGGTGGCCACCCGGAACGACCGGATGCCGAAAAGCGACAGGTCCAGTACCGGCGACGGGTGGCGGCGTGACCGCCACACCAGGACCGGCAGCAGGACCAGCCCGACGCACGCCAGTGTGAGCGTGCGGGCGCTGGCGAAACCCCAGTGCTCGGCCTGCACCACCGCCAGCAGCACGAGTGCCACGCCCAGCACGCTCACCGGGACGCCGATGAAGTCCAGCCGTCCGGTGTCGGTTGCCACCCGCGTCTCGGTCAGGTAGCGACGCCCCAGGACCGCAACGGCGGCACCCAGCGGGACGCTCGCCCAGAAGATTCCCCGCCAGCCGAACAGCTCGATCAGCAGCGCGCCCGCGGACGGGCCGACCGCCCCGCCGAAGCCCGCAACCGCGGACCAGATGCCCACGGCCATGGATCGTCGCTCGATGGGGAACTCCGGCAGCACCAGCGCCAGGGACGACGGGAAGATCGCCGAGCCGCCGATCGCCTGCACGACTCTGAAGGCGATGAGCGAGGCTGCGTCCGGCGCGAGGCTGCACAGCAACGACCCCAGCGTGAAGACCCCCACCGAGACGAGGAACACCCGCTTGCGCCCCAGCCTGTCGGCGGTCCGCCCCGCCAGCAGCAGCAGCGAGGCGACGGTCACGTTGTAGGCCGTCAGGATCCACGAGAGCACGGCATCGGTGGTCCCCAGATCAGCACCGATGGTGGGGAACGCCACATTCACGATGGAGGCGTCGATCACCACCAGGAAGATGCTGACGCACACCACCGCCAGAACAACCCACGCCCGCCGCGGCACCTCCGAGGCTCCCGATCGACGACGCCGGCGACTCCGCCCCGCGGCGCGGCGCGGCGGCCGCGTCGCACCTCGGGATTCTGTCACCATCGCCTCCCAGCAGGCGTGAAAGCGCAGGCACTGTGCGGCCGATACGCTCGGGGTATGACCGCTGGAACGCTAGCCGTCACCGGCGACAACGCCGCTGACGCGCTCGTCAACAACGAACCGCTGGCACTGCTGCTGGCCATGCTGCTGGATCAGCAGATCCCGATGGAGTGGGCTTTCAAGTCGCCGTACCGGCTGGCCGAGCGGCTGGGCGGCGAGTTGGACGCCACCGCCATCGCGGCCATGGACCCGGCCGACCTGGAAGCTGTCTTCGGCACCAAGCCGGCGCTGCACCGCTTCCCCGCTGCGATGGCCCGCCGGGCCCACGAACTCTGTCGTCACGTGGCCGATCAGTACGACGGCGACGCCGCAGCGGTCTGGGCCGCCGCCGCCAGCGGCCGGGAACTGTACGACAGGGTGCGCGCCCTGCCGGGCTACGGCGACGAGAAGTCCATGATCTTCCTGGCCATCCTGGCCAAGCGTTTCGCCGTCCGCCCCACGGGGTGGGACGGCTACGCCGGCCCCTTCGCCGACGACACCCCCCGCTCGGTCGCCGACATCGACGGCCCCGAAGCACTCGCCCGGGTACGCGCCTGGAAGAAGGAACAAAAAGCCGCCGGCCGATCCAAGCAGGACTGACCCGGCTGCGACAACGGCAGACCGGAGGAGCGATGGATCGCTACGACCGTGAGGAGCGGCGTTACGACCGCGGCGAACCGGATCGCCCCGGATCCGAGCCCTCGGGCTCTCCGGAGGATTTCCCGTGGGAGGACTCCGGCCGTGGCGATCAGCCTCCGCAGGTCTGGGAGGCGCCGCCCACCGATCAACTCGCTGGGGCCGGAGGCGCCGCCGTCCCGGGGCGCCGCGGGGGCGACCAGCGCAACCCCATGGCGATCGCCGGGTTTGTCTGCTCGATCGTGATGTGGATCCCGATCCCCTACCTGAACGTCGTGTTCTGGGCCGCGGCAGTGACCTTGTCCTCGATCGGCCTCAGCCGGGCGAGGCGGCTGGGACTGCCGTACAAGGGACTCGCCATCGCGGGGCTGTGCATCAGCCTGATCGGCATCGTGTTCATCGTGATCGTCATCCTCTTCTTCATCGGGGCGATCGCCTTCGCGGACTGACGGCACGGCCCGCTCAAGGAGCGGTCGGAGTCTCCGCAAGCGACGCCTCGTCGACCGTCGCCGGCTCCAGCACCATGTCGTGGCCGTGGCGGTCGAGCCAGCCCAGCACCAGGGAGATACAGCGCGGGTCATAGCGCAGCCGGTGACCGCCCGCGGCGATGATGCGCAGATCGGCGGCCCCGTGGGCGTCGGCTATGGCGCGGGCGTCCAGGGGCGGCACCAACTCGTCGTCGGAGCCGTGCACCACCATCAGGGGCCGCGGCGCCAGGCGGTCGGCCGCAGCGGCGGTGCTGAAAGAGGCGAACTGGTCGCGCCAGGCCTTGCGGTCGGGAGGGAACAAGTCGTCGCGCACCACGCCGGTCTCGCGGGCGTGGCGCAGCAAGCGCTCGCTGTTGGCTGCCCAGTCGGCGAAATCGACCGGCGCCCCCACCGAAACCGCCCCCGTCACGGCGGGCGCACCGGCGGCGGCCCTGATCGCCACTGCGCCGCCGGTGCCGAAACCGGCGACCCAGATCCCCCGGGTGCGGGTCCGCACCGACACGAACTCGACGGCGGCGCGCACGTCGGTCACCCAGCCCAGCAGCGAGAAGTCGCCCTCGGAGAGCCCGCAGCCCCGGTAGTTGAGCACCAGGGCCGACCAACCCATCTCGACGGCGATGCGATCCGCCAGGACGTGGTAGGAGCGCCCCGCCGTGGCGCCGCCGCCGGGCGCCGCCGGCAGGCCGTGGCAGATGACGACAGCCGGCCGCGGGTCCCGCAGGACCTCACCGTCGGAGCGAAGCGGCCGGGCCAGGTAGCCCGAGAGCGTCAGCGGCCCGGAGGGGATCTCCTCCACTCAGCCGCCCCGCAGGCGGTAACCGCGGTTGCGCGCCTCGGCCAGGGTGTCGGGCGCGAAGCACAGATAGCGACCCGACGCCACGAGTTCGTCGATGACGGCGCGCGGCGTCTGCCCGACCGCCAGCGGGGAGTCGTCGGCGGGCACCATGTCGAGGTCATAGACGGCGCCCGTGCGCTTGTCGCCGATCCAGCGGTGGTCGGCGACTCCCTCCGGGCGGTACACGCCGAGGATGGTAGAGGGGATCAACGGCTTCCGGCGACCCATGATCGCCTCCGATCACCGAACACCACCAAGCACACTGCCCCAAGCCCACATCCCAACGAGCCGACCGCTCAGGACGCCGGCAGCGAAAGGCGCCGCGCCAGCGCCGAAGGCAAGATCTGCGTGCGCGCCGACTCGGGGTTCTTCAGCTACGACCTCCTCGACCGCCTCGACGCCCACGAGGTGCGCTGGTCGGTCACGATCCCCCAATACGCCCACGTCAAAGCCGCCATCGCCGCCGCAGCCGAGGAAGACTGGGCGCCCATCGAGTGCCCCTCCCCATATTCCTGCGAGTCACCCTGGCCCCGCGGTATCGTCGGTGCAATGCCGCCGAGGTTCGCAGCCAGCAGTTGACGGCACCGGCCACGGTCGGCACGTCGGGCACACGAGGCATCCGACGCCGCGCCGTCCGCCCGTGGCGGCCTATGGTCAACGAAGCCGCAATGATCAACATGGGCCGAGAACAACGACAAGGCGTGCTGGACAGGAGGACTCGTGATCCAGGATTGGGATGAAGTCGACCGCAACTACAGTAAATATATTGAAAGCTATAAGGAGGATATGGAACTGGAGCACAGTGGTCGAATCGCCCTTATGGCCGACGGTAAGGTCGTCTCAATACATGATGATGTCGACGGTGCCTACGAGGCAGGGTACCGGCGTTACGGTCTGGGCCACTTCTCCTATGTTGAAATCGGGGCGAGACCTCCCATCGACATGGGGCTCTACGCCTCCGCTCTCATGGCCTGAACGTGCCGACAATCCACGTCCCGTTAGTGGACAGAAAGATCCTGCTGGACGTTGCCGTGTCCGTGCCACTTCGTGACGATCCTGCGGAGGCGCCGAGATTCCGAGCTCTCGTGGACACCGGCGCGCAAGCGACCTTCGTGTCGCAGAACGTCGTGGACACACTGAGCGTAGAACCCACCGCGATGACACTGAGGCTCCGCACCGCGACCGGCGGCCTCATCGATCAGCCGGCCGATCGCCGCCTCGTCGTTGGGAACGACCCGCGCCAGCACCTCGGCGCCCTCGCGGGTCACAGCGCAGGCGTAGTGGTCGCCCTTGGCGATATCGACGCCGACGAACACCGCCGCGTCGATGGGTGCGGACTCTTGCATGTCGAGGCTCCTGGGGCTCGGGAACAGTCTGGCGCGGATGCTCCCGGCGCCTGCGCCTCAACCACTTTACGACCAGCCCTCGAGGGCATGTCCCTGTCAGAGGTCCCAGGCACCCGGCCGCGGCGGGCGGCAACACCCCCCGGGCCATCTGTGTGACAGGGGGCCACAGCCCTACCCGCCGCGGCGAGCAACCAGCCCCGACACTGCCACGCCGGGACCACTCAACAAGGTAAAGGGGGGGGGGAATCCGCCCCGCGCCGCCTCACCGCCGAACCCCCCGCGAACGCGCCGAACCGCCCCCAACGACCCGCGAACCCGCCGCAAGTCGCCGCGCCGCCGCCCTTGCGGGCATCACACGGACTCTCGTCGGAACCATTGCCTCAGCGATCTCCCGCTCAGCGATCTGCCTGTTAGAGCCGCCCGGGCGGAAATTACAAAACAAGCCCGCCAACCGATCAACCACCACGGCCCGCCGCCGGGCGGTCCGGCCCAACGCCCCCCGACAAAGCACCGCCACCACCAAGGGCGCCGGCAGCCAGACAGCCAGGCGCACCCACTGCCGACGGCCGCCCCACGGCCCGGGGGCGATTTCAGGGGGTCGGTTCGTGGCCGGGTTGTCGGCGCAGGGCCGCCAGTTCGGCTTCGGCGGCGCGTCGGGCCTCGGCTTCTTCAACGGCGCGGGCCTCGGCGGCGCGTCGGGCCTCGGCTTCGGCATCGGCGCGGGCCTCGGCGGCGCGTCGGGCCTCGGCTTCTTCAACGGCGCGGGCCTCGGCGGCGCGTCGGGCCTCGACTTGGTCGTCTAGGTCGAGGAGCCAGGCGCCGCGGGCGGGGTCGTAGAGGCGGAGTTTGGGTGGCTGCCAGTGCAGGTCGAGGCCCAGGGCGACGCTGTGGCCGGTGAGCGTGCCGTCGAGGTTGCGGGTGACGCCGATGGGCGCCCAGCGGCCCGTCCGGCGGTGCTCGCCCTGCAGCGGCGGCGTGAGATAGTCGCCGCCGGTGGGGTCGAGCCGCCAGTACTCCTCCACGCCGAGTTCGGCGAAGTGCGCGGGCTTCTCGCGCAGGTCCCGCTTGAAAGTGGTGTGTGAGGCGATCTCCAGAGCGAACGCCGGCACCGCGCCCGCCTCCCAGACCCGGTAGGTGCTCCGGCCCTCCACAGCAGCGACGTTGACGCCGAACGCCACCGCCAAGTCCGGCGCCACGACGACCCTGGGGTCGCCCTGCTTGTAGTAGATGTTGATGTCGCAGCACACCCAGGCGTCGGTGCCGTCGGGGTGCTCGGCCAGCCAGTGGCGCAGCGCCCCGTAAAGTTCGTAGCGCCGACGGATCTGCAGGTCGCCTTCGGGCACTCTGGGCCCCTCCGGGTAGATGACTTCCGATCCCAGAGGGTCAACCGCAACCGTGCTCACCGGCGCACACCCCCGAACACGCCACCGACGCTACCGGCATCCCCGCACCGATGCAACCCCAACAACCACGAAACACAACGGAGATCATCCTAATCCCCGGTCTCGGGTGACGCCGGTGGGCGCCCAGCGGCCCGTCCGGCGGTGCTCGCCCTGCAGCGACCGAAACCGTCGACGAGTGTCGACTCCCTGGGCAATGCCTGCGCCGGCGCTCTACAGCTCGCCCACTTGCTCGCCGAGGGCGCCGATGGATGCCAGGTACCGAGCGTTCAACTCCAGCACGACGACCGCATCGAGAGCGTCGAGCGCGATCCCCTCCGCCGCGGCGCGCCGCAGCAACTCGTCGAGCGCCTCGTCGGGTTCGCTCTCGCGCGGGGTTCGGGCGAAGCCGCCGGCCATGGCGTCCGCCTCCCCGAAGGCTGCCACGCCCTTGCGGCGCAGGTGATCCAGGTTCCAGGCCAGCAGCAGCGCCACCGCATCGGCCCGGACCCGCTGGGAGATCTCGGCGGGCAGGCCGCCGTGCACGAACTCCGTCGCCGCGCTCAGATCGTAGGTGGCCACGGCCTCGGTATTGGCCAGCCGGGCGCTGACCCTCGCCACCGTGTAGTAGGCGACCGCCACGACGATCACCGCGGCGACGGCGACGAACACCCAGATCACGTCGAGCGGTGCCTGCGGGGGTGCGATCTTGCCGGACGCGACCGCTCGGTGTGCACGCCGGCGCTCAGAGCCCCACGAGGTCCGCCAGCCGCGCCCGGTGGTGGGCGGGATCGCCGAACATCAGCTGGCTGGCCTTGGCACGCTTGAAGTAGAGATGCGCCGGGTGCTCCCAGGTGAAGCCGATGCCGCCGTGGATCTGGATGTTCTCCGCAGCGGCCCGGTAGTAGGCGTCGGAGCAGTGCGCCTTGGCCATGGCGGCGGCGACCGGCAGGTCCGCGTCGCCGACCGCGGCGCACCAGCCGCCGTAGTAAGCGGCCGAGCGGGCCGTCTCGCACTCCAGGAGCAGGTCGGCACAGCGGTGCTTGATCGCCTGGAAGCTGCCGATCGGCCGGCCGAACTGCATCCGCTCCTTGGCGTAGCCGACCGCCATGTCCAGGCAGCGCTGCGTGCCCCCGACCTGCTCGGCGGCCAGGGCCACCGCGGCCAACTGCAGCACCTCTCCCAGAACTCTCGTGCCGTCGCCGGGTCTACCGACGGCAACGGCCGGGGTGCCCGCGAACGTGAGCCGCGCCTGCTTGCGCGTCAGGTCGAGCGTCGGGAGCAGTTCCCGCTCCAGACCGTCGGCGTCACCGGCGCAGCGGAACAGACTCAGCCCCTTGGGACTGCGCGCAGCCACCAGCACGGCGTCGGCGACGTGGCCGTCGAGCACGTAGCTCTTCTCGCCCCGGAGCCGCCAGCCCGCTCCGTCGGCGATCGCCACGGCGCCGTGCGCCTCGTTCTCCTCCTCGAAGGCGAGCGTGGCGATGCAGTCGCCCGATGCGACGGCGGGCAGCAGCTCCTCGCACGCCGCCTCGTCGCCGCTGCGGTCCAGGGCGCCCGCCGCCAGCACCACCGAGGAGAAGTAGGGGGCGCACAGCAGCGTCCGGCCCATCTCCTCCAGCACCAGCACCAGCTCGCGGAAAGTGAATCCGCCGCCGCCGTGGCGCTCGTCGACGGCGATGCCCTGCAGCCCCAGTTGCTCGGCCATCTGGCGCCACACCGCCTCGTCGTAGCCCTCGTCGGTGCGCATGAGCTCCCGCACGGCCGACTCGGGGGACTTCTCCTCCAGGAACTGCCGGACGAAGCGCCGCAGTTCCTCCTGCTCCTCGCTGAACCCCAACCGCACAGCCGGCCTCCTCATCACAAGGTCTGCCGCAGAACATAGCCGCGCGCACCCTGTAGAACCCCTCTCGGGAAACGTCTGCCGGCAGCCCTCAGGCCACCACGACGATGGTTCCGGCGACCTTGTCGTGCCACCCCCGGCGCGAGGCGTCCCGAGTCAATGAGGAGAAGCAGAGGGCCACGAGGACGTACCCGGCGCCGGGGATCGCCAGCAGCACTCCCGGGAGAGCCCACCGCGCGAATGACGCGCCCAGGGTGGGCAGTTCACCGTTGTCGGCTCGAACCACCCTGATCCCCGTCGCCTTCTTGCCGATGGTCTGGCCCCGGATCGCGATAAGCAGCGGGTCGTAGAGAAGGCTCGCCAGAACGATGAGCAGAGCAGACAGGAAAACACCCTCGACGAGCCCGATCCCGACGCCCAACCCCTCGGCGACGAGCGTCACCAGGACCAGGACCACCCCGCCGACGATGACCGCGACGAGGATCAACAAGTCGATGACCTTCGCACTCAAGCGGGCAGAGGGTTCGGCCAGTTCCAACTGCTCGCCCGTGTCGAGCGTGACCCATCCCGGAGACGCTCCACGCCGGCCGAATGCGCGCCTGGCACCGGCCCAGGGCCCGTCGTGGCGAGGCGGCTGCTCGTCGCCGTAAGCCATATCGGTCGTGCTTCCGTCAGATTCCCGCGGCAACCGAATCCAGGGCGCGGCCTAGCGGATCTGCCTCACCCGGCCGCCGGAGCCCCACGCCCTGTCGGCAGTCAGGAGGGCGGTGTCCAGGCGCTCGGCCAGCGCTAGGCAGAGTCGGTCCGCCAGCGACAGACCCTCGCCGCGGCGCCAACGACGGGCCGCCCATTCGGCGTCGTCGGCCACGACGGGCTCGACCCGCAGTCCGTAGCCATACAGCAGCGTTCGCACGAGATACCAGTCACGGCCGAGGGACAGCGTCTTCTGGGCCACCTCGGACCAGTTGGCGGCACTGCAATGGACAGCACCGTTCAGCGCCTCCAAGACCACGTCGGCACCGTCCTCATCCAGAAGGAAGGCCAGAACAGCGGAGGCGTCAAGCACTGCGGTCACAGTTCGCCCGCCATGTCGGCGTCCTCGATCTCGGCCGCTCGCCTTCGATCCGCAAGCAACTCGCTGACGAGGTCGAGACCTCGAAGCTCACTTCGGACTCGAGCGAGGAGTTGATCGCGCGTCATCAGGACGACGCCGTTGGGCGTTTCCAGAATCATCAGCGTGGTCCCCTCGGAGAATCCCGCTCGCTCTCGAACCGCTGCCGGCACGACGATCCGCCCGCGTTCTCCCATTATCACGGTGCTTGTGTCACTCATGCTCCGAGACTACCACTGATGGATGTGCCGTGGGAATAGACCTTGCCCCTGAGTGCGCGGGCGCCACTGCCCACCGGGTGCGGCGGAGTCAGCGCGGGGCACCACGGGGTGCGGCGGAGTCAGCGCGGGGCACCACGGGGTGCGGGCTCGGTTCGCAGCGGTTATACATCGTGGACAGCGAGGTGGCGACGGGCAAGACCGGCCGCCGAGAGGCACGGATATGAGCGACACAGCCGCACACGCCGACAGGGCCGGCATCAAGCACTACTGCTGGCCGCAGCACGGGATCGAGCGGCAGGCCGCCGACGCCCGGCCCACGCTGCACTACCGCGACACGCAGATGGAGATCCACCGGGTTGTCGTCGGCCCGTTCGACAACAACGTCTTCATCGTGCGCTGCCGCGCCAGCGGGGACGCCGTGCTCATCGACGCCGCCAACGAGCACGAGCTGCTGCTGGACCTGTGCCGGGAACTCGGGGTGCGCACGGTGCTGGAGACCCACGGCCACCAAGACCACACTGGGGCCGTGCCGCAGGTCCGCGACGCCGGCTACGACGTGCTCGTCACCGCCGGCGACGCCCACATGCTGCCCTCCTACGATCAGATCCTGGAGGGCGACTCGGCGGTGGAGGTCGGGCGGCTGCGGCTGCTCACCACCATCACGCCGGGCCACACCGCCGGGTCGATCTGCTTCAAGGTGGACGGCTCGCCGGTGCTGTTCACCGGCGACACCCTGTTCCCCGGCGGCCCCGGCCTCACCCGCGACGGCTTCGAGTTCCGCGAGGGCCGCCCACCGCCGGCGGAGTTCCCCTGCGGCGACTTCGCCACCATCATCGGTTCGATCGACGAGCTGATCTTCGCCCGCCACGCCCCCGAGACCATCGTCATGCCCGGCCACGGCGACGACACCACCATCGGCCGAGAGAGCCCCCACCTCCAGGAGTGGATCGACCGCGGCTGGTAGGCCGCGGCTCAAGCCTCGGCGGTCAGCACCCGACCGCCGCTGCGGCGCAGTTCCAACTCGGCGTTGACCGTGGCTACAACCTCGGCCTCGGGGCAGATCGGTTGGTCGCCGTAGTGCTCGGCGAACCACCGCTGCACGTCATTGCTTCGCCAGAGCCGGTAGCGGTTGCGGGGGTCCGTGACCGGGGCAGGGAACCCACCGGGGCCGCGTTTGCCGGCAATCAGCAGCCGAACACTCTCCCGCGTCCGGCCGGTCCGCGTGGCGATATCGGAGATCGACAGGAGATCGGTGCCGGCGACCCGGACGACCGTCACCCCCGGCAGTCCCTCGAGCGCGTCGATGGCGGAGCGGACTGCCTCCCCGGCGCTCGGGGCCTCGCGGTCGAAGTCCACGAACTGCACCCCATTGGAGCACCCCACGAGGGCATCGTCACATCCTGCCTCGAACACCGCGTCGAACATCTCGTCGGACTGAAGATCGGCGCCCTCGACGATGAGCACGAACTGGTACGCCCTCATCTCGCTCCTCTATGGATCACCGTGCGGGCAGCGGATGAGCGCACGCCGGACGTGCCGAGCGTGGTTGCCCGGATTGCGCGGTGTCGAGAAGATCGAGAGCCGGCAGCCCGCACGGCCGGCCGAGCAGTGCATCGAACCCCAGCGGTGACCCGACGGTGACGGCGCGACAGTCCACCCGGCATTCTCGGCCTCACGGAGTGCCTCCTCGACTTCCTTCTTGGGGTGGCGCCTTCTCGCCATTCCTCACCTGTGGTGTTGTTACGATACAACGGTTGGGACTCTCGAATCCCTGACGGGCACGGCCGAACCCTCAAATTGTCAATTCTATACGCATATTAGTACCTGGAATTGCTTGAAATCATATAATGCCGGTGTGACAAGCCTCAGCCAACGTGGCGTTGTAGGAAGGCAGCGTCCCGCCGAGTGGGCGGAACCGCAGCCGAGACCCGGAAAGGCCGGAGGCGACGCCCTACTTGCGCGGACTCGGCCGGTCTCGGCTCAGCAGGCGGGTGGATCGCAGAGCCGGATTATCGCCGATTCCCTCATCGGCGCCCACGCCGTTCACCGCCCTCGGACCGTGGGTCCGGCAGCCCAAGGCGGCCGTCGGCGGGGTCAGGCGGCTGTCACCCACCGGAATTGGCCTGGCGAGCGGACGAGACCGCCGGCCGTCGCCCGGCCGAGCCCAGCCGATTCGTCCGCTGCGAGCATGAACGCCTCCACAGGCATCAGCCGCCCGTTGACCGGGTCGACGCCCAGACCGAATATCTCCAGGGTGACGGCACCGAGGAGCGGCATCGAGTCTTCGACCCAGAACACGACCGGCGAAATGTCCTCCCTGCCGTCGAGTCGTAGCCAGGTGTGCCCGAAGCCTCGCTCCACCGTTCTGCCGTCGGCCAGGACGAATGACCGTCGGTCGCGCGGTGCCACACCCAGGTCTTCGAGGATCGATGCGGGCAGCACTGTGTAGGCCGCGCCCGAGTCGACCATCGCCTCTACCTCCTCGTAGCGGCGACCCTCTGGATCGGCGACTCCCAGCGTGACAGTGAATGACCCCATCAGTCCTCCAGGTTCCTGTGCACAGCGGACGATAGCATAGGCATCCTCGCAACTGATTATAACCTTATGGTACTACATATCTTGTAAAGACATGTTCCGGCGGGATCGGAGCGTGCCGGGACAGCTCAGGCCGGCGGGGCAGTGTCGTGGCCGTGGCGGTGCGTCCGGCCGGCCCATCGCCAGGGAGATGCAGCATGCCCGGCCACGGGGACGACACCACCATCGGCCGCGAGAGCCCCCACCTGCAGGAGTGGATAGACCGCGGCTGGTAGCCGCACGGCCACAGTTGAGGGAGGGGGCCGGGGGGCCGATTCGCGACGCCTTGCGCCCGCGCGAAGGAGCGAACGGCACCCCGGTCCCCGACCGGACCAACACGACACGGATTCCCGCCTACACCGGAATGACCTTCGGGACACGCCCGTAGACTCGGCTGCGTGAGTTCATCCCCTGCTGCGGCGCTGTTCGCCATCGAGAACCTGCACGCCGGCAGCGAGGATGCCGAGATCCTCCGCGGCGTGGACCTGCAGATCGGCCCCAGGGAGATCCACGCCCTGATGGGCCCCAACGGCTCGGGCAAGTCGACTCTCGCCGCCACGCTGATGGGCAGCCCCGAGTACGCCGTCAGCAGCGGCCGGGTGCTGTTCCGCGGCGACGACGTCACGGATTGGAGCCCCGACGACCGGGCCAAGGCCGGACTGTTCCTGGCCTTCCAGTACCCGCAGTCCATCGTGGGAGTGTCGGTGCTGAACTTCCTGCGCCAGGCGGCGGGCGCCCGCAGCGGCACCGAGATCAGCATCCTGCGGCTGCGCATGCAGATCATGGACTGGATGGACCGTCTCGGCATCGACCCGTCCTTCGCCGACCGCTTCCTGAACGAGGGCTTCTCCGGCGGCGAGAAGAAGCGCAACGAGATCCTGCAGATGGCCATCCTGCGCCCCGAGGTGGCCGTCCTGGACGAGACCGACTCGGGACTGGACATCGACGCGCTCAAGATCGTGGCCTCCGGCGTGCACACGGTGCGCGAGGAGAACCCGCAGATGGGCACCCTCGCCATCACTCATTACCAGCGTTTGCTGGAGTACCTGGTGCCCGACCACGTCCACATCCTCATCGACGGGCGCATCGTGGAGTCCGGCGACATGGCCCTCGCCGAGCGGCTCGAGTCGCAGGGCTACAACGCCTGGCGCTGAGAGTCGCGCCCCGATGAGCGACCTGGCCGGCGCCACCAAGGCGGACTTCCCGCTGCTCACCAGGGACGTCCACGGCAAGCCGATCGTCTACCTGGACTCTGCGGCCACCTCCCAGAAGCCCCAGGCGGTGCTGGACGCCATGGACGCCTACTACCGCACCGTCAACGCCAACGTGCACCGCGGCGCGTACCACATCGCCGACATCGCCACGCAGGCCATGGAGGAGGCGCGGTCGAAGCTGCAGCACTTCGTCGGCGCCGCCTCCCCGCGGGAGATCATCTTCTGCCGCAACGCCACCGAGGCCGTCAACCTGGTGGCGCACAGCTGGGGCCGCAGCAACCTCGGCGAGGGCGACGCCGTCCTGCTCACCCACATGGAACACCACGCCAACATCGTCCCCTGGCACATGCTGGCCGCCGAGCGCGGCATCGAACTGCGCTGGCTGCCCCTCGACGATGGCGGCCGGCTGGACCTGCGGCACCTGGACCGGCTGCTGGACGGCGTGCGGCTGGTGGCCTTCAGCGCCATGTCCAACGTGCTGGGCACGATCCCGCCGATCCGCCGCATCGCCGACGCGGCCCACGAGCGGGGCGCGGTCGTACTGCTGGACGGCGCCCAGTACGTGCCGCACGTGCCCACCGACGTTGCCGAACTGGGCTGTGACTTCCTGGCCTTCTCGGGCCACAAGATGTGCGGGCCCACCGGCATCGGCGTCCTGTGGGGCCGGGAGGAGCTGCTGGAGGCGATGCCACCGTTCATGGGCGGCGGGGAGATGATCCTCAACGTGACCACCGAGGGGTTCCTGCCCAACGAGCTGCCCTGGAAGTTCGAGGCCGGCACCCCTGCCATCGCCGAGGTGGTGGGGCTGGGCGCGGCCGTGGACTACCTGTGCGGCATCGGCATGGAGGCGGTGCGCCGCCACGACACGTCGCTCACCGCCTACGCACTGCGCACGCTCACCGAGCGCCACGGTGACGTTCTCACCATCCACGGCCCGCCCGAGCCGGCGGCCCGCGGCGGGGTGCTGTCCTTCGAGTACGGCGACGTGCACGCCCACGACATCTCCCAGGTGCTCGACGAGCAGGCGGTCTGCGTGCGCGCCGGCCATCACTGCGCCAAGCCGCTGATGCGCTGCCTGGGGGTTGTGGCCACCGCCCGGGCGTCGGTCTACATCTACAACGACACCTCCGACATCGACCAACTCTCCGAGGCCCTGGATCGCGTGGGCGATCTGTTCGGGCCCCAATAGCCTCAGAAACCACTATGCCGGGCCTCGAGGACCTCTATCGGGAGATCGTCCTGGATCACTACCGCAACCCCCGCAACCGGGGTGAGTTGCCCTGCCCACCCGCCATGCGGGCCGAGGGCTTCAACCCGCTGTGCGGCGACGAGGTGGTCGTCTACACCGACGTGGCCGACGGCGTGGTGCGTGACGTGCGCTTCGGCGGCCAGGGCTGCTCCATCAGCCAGTCCACCGCCTCGATGATGTCGGTGGCGGTGAAGGGACGCAGCATCGTCGAGGTGGAGAAGCTCGAGCGCTCGTTCAAGGCCATGATGTCGATCGTCACCGACGGGGGCGAGGTGGCCCCGCCCGCCGACCTCGGCGATCTCGAGGCGCTGCGCGGCGTCGTGAAGTTCCCGGTGCGCATCAAGTGCGCCACACTCTGCTGGAACACCCTCACCGAGAGCCTGCGCGACTAGGAGACTGCCGAGTTGTGGCCATTCGGTCGGTCACACAAGCCTCTGACCTGCGGTTCTAGAACCGATTCGAGTCACGTCCGTGTCGCTCAGCACACTCCGCAGAGATGTTCAGCGGTCGCGCCGAACCGCCTGATCAAGGTTGGCGGGATAGGACTCGATCCGCTCAACGAGGGCGGGGCGACGCAGCAGCACGGCCTCGTGGGCGGCCGTCACGACCGCCGGCGTCAATACGAGCGTCCCGTCGGGCTCCTCGCTGACTCCCCTCGACCGCCTGGCAGGCCCGACCACCGCTGGAGGTTGCGGTGCTGGGGGCTCATCTGTCCTTGGTCGCCACTAGGACGACCACCGAACTCGAGAGCCAGCGCCCGACCGTGGCGTCCGCCGGGAAGAACCGCTTCGTCGGCAGTTGTCGATCTCCCCATGAGGTGCTGCCGAGGCGCTGCTGCAACCCGAACTCCACCCGACCGCTGCTGAGCCTGCGGGCGACGATACGCACTTCGAACCGATCGAGAGATGCGTCGGGCGCGGACGTGGTGACCGTCAGAGGGGAACTCGCCAGCCAGCGCCCGACCGTGGCGTCCGCCGGGAAGAGCCGTGCCCTGGGGAGCTGCCGGCCGCGCCATGCGTCCTGGCCGTCTCGCTGCTGGAGCCCGAACTCGATCCTGCCGTCGCCCAGTTCGCGGGCAACGATGCGCAGTTCGGCTGCGGCGCTCGCGGGCGGTACCGAGATGTCGAATGCCCAGGGGTAGAAGTAGTCGCTCGTCTCATCATCGCCGAGATCGCCGGTCCAGATCCAAACCCTCCAGTCGCCGCCGACAGCGTCCGCAAGGGTCAACGTAACGTTGCCGTCGGACCCGGTGACCGGATCAGCGCCGTCGATCACGCACACCGTCGAAGCGTCTACGACCGGCGAGGCGAACCTGCTGCAAGGGCGATCGTCTGCCAACCCCTCCACATTGTGCTCCATCCTGCGGATATCAGCGGCCGAGATCTTGAAGGCGTCGATTGCCGCGTTGGCGACCGGGACGAAATTTTCGTCACGGACCGACACCGTGATCACCGCACCGTCGACCTGAGCAGTCACGCCCGCAGGACGGACATTGCTGTGGGCCAGAGCACGAGTGATGATCGTCGCCATGTCGCCACGAGACACCGGATCATCCGGCCCGAACCAGGCGTCCCGACCCGCCGGCGTCCCGGCCATGATCCCCAGTTCGTAGGCTGCGCTGATGGCGTTGTTGACCGACCGCGACACCGATTCAGAAGCGTCGCTGAAGTCGTCATTGGGAAGACTGCCCGGTGCCGGGCCCAACACGAACAGGCCCGCGTTCGCGCCTGTCGAAAGCTTGGCCACGTCGACGCCGGGCGTCCTGGCGAGCAAGCCGACGACAGCGACCGCCATCTCGGCGCGGGTGATGGCGTCGCCCGGCCTGAAAGCCGAGTCGCTGCCGGCGAGGATCCCGTGACGACTGAGTGTCAAGATGTGGGCTTGGGATTCACCGCTCAGGTCGGAGATGTCACCGAACCCGACCGTGGTGTCGCCGCCAGTCAGATCTGTTCCCATGAGCGTCGCGGCCCGGTGAAGGTAGAGCGCCATCAGCCGACGGGACACAGCCGCGCGGGGGCTGAAAGTCTCTGGCGACGTGCCGCGAGAGATCCCGAAATAGGCGAAACAGTTGATGACACCCGGGTGCGGGTAGTCCCAAGGACCCGGGTCGTCTCGTCCCGGAAGAGGCTCGATAAAAACGCCTACTTCGCTGTCCCAATAGCCGATGTCTTCGAAACCGACGTCATTCAGCGCCTCACCCACGCACGCCGAGGACGTAGCCTCGTAATCCGGCTTGGAATCCTCGTCCAGCGCAGCCGCGGGGGCAGACCCTACGGCGATCAGCGAGGCGACGACGGCACCCGCTGCCAGCACCGCCCAACACGAGTTCCGTCTCATGACCACCTGAATCACCTTCTCCTTCTGCACCCGAGGCCTTGTCCGCAGACACGCCGGCACCCGTCGCGGACAGCGCGTACGGCGGGACTCGCCTCTCCCTGACCTGCCGGGGCGACAACGTACCCCCCCCCCCGATGTCAAGCAACGATCGCCGGAGTTGCGCGAGACCCGCGAAGCGAACTCAACGTGCGAGACTCCGCCCGCCGCATCGGTGTGGACCGGGCGACCCTCACCTCGTACCTAGCCTCGATGGAACCGTGTTCCTCGTGCACCGCCCGCGTGCGTGGTCGCGCAACCCGACCACGATCGATGCATGACTACATCTGGATGATATGATGCAATGATGCGGACTACCATCGATCTGCCCGACGACCTGCACTCACTCGCCCGCGAGTTGGCCTACCAGCAGAAAAAGACCGTCAGCCAGGTGATAACGGAACTGATCCGAAGCGCAACCCAAACCGAGTCCGGGCCTCGTATCGAGACCTCCCCCTCCGGTCGGCTTGTCGTGCACCTCGGGCGTCCCGTCACCGAGGAGGAAGTGAAGTCGCTGGAGGATGAGTAGTGAGCTGTGCGCTGCTCGACGCCAACGTGCTGATAGCACTGAGTTTCAGCGACCATCCCAGCCACGCCGTCTCGAATGCCTGGTTCGATGCGTACGAGGGCGGAATCGCCACCTGTCCGGTGACCCAAGGCTCGCTACTGCGATTCCTGCTGCGCAACTCGGTGCCGGCACCCGACGCGTTGACGGTGCTGAATCAGTACCGCCGCCTGGAGAATCACGAGTTCTGGCCCGATGACATCGGCTACGACTCCGCCATGCTGCGGGGTGTCATCGGGCACCGACAGGTCACTGACGCTTACCTGATCGCCCTCGCCGAGAGCCGCGACGGATCAGTGGCGACGCTCGACCGGGGATTGGCGATACTCCGGCCCAAGGCGACCCTGCTGATCTCCGCCTGAGCCGCAGGATCGCCGAGGAATCCGGGGAGGGCCAAGCGAGCGGAGCCGCCCTCGCGGTGCTAGACAGAACTCATCGTGCTCAACCACTGAGGGGGAAGAAATGAAAGCATCGATGTTCCGCCGGCGCGCCCTTGTGGCGACCGTCTGCGCGGTCGTGCTGCTGACGGTCGGCCTGACCGCTTGCGGCGACGACGACGACACCACGGCGGCCCCGAGCCCGCCGCCGGCCGAACCGGCACCTGCGCCACCCGAACCCGCACCGGCACCGCCCGAGCCCGCACCGACATCGCCAGAGCCGGCGCCAGCGCCACCCGAACCCGCACCGGCACCGCCAGAACCGGCCCCGGCACCACCCGAACCACCACCACCGCCGCCCGAGGACGCGGGCCCGGTGACGATCTCGTTCCTGGGGTTCTACGGCCCCGAGGGGGTGGCACCGCTGCTCGACGCTTTCCACGCGGAGAACCCCGGCATCACCGTGGAGTACCAGTCCGTGCCGTTCGGGGAGCTGAACCAGGTCATCCAGAGCCGCCTGTCGGGCGGCGGCGAGAGCCCGGACGTCTACATCGCCGACCAGCCCCGGGTTGCGGCATTGGACAACCAGGGGTTCCTGCACGACGTCACCGACGCCGTCGGCGACGCCGCCGGCGACTGGGTGGACACCGCCCTGACGGCGTCCACCGTGGACGGACGGCTGATGGCGCTGCCGCTCAACACCTCGACGCAGATCCTCTACTACAACAAGACGCTGCTGGACCAGGCGGGGATTGCCTACCCGTCCACGTCGCCCGACGACCGCATGACCTGGGACGAGCTCATCGACTTGGCGCGCCAGGCCCAGGAGGGCGGCGCAACCTACGGCTTCCAGTTCGACCAGGTGAGCCGCTACTACCAGCTGCAGCCGCTGATGGAGTCGCTCGGCGGAGGCCCCGGACTGACCGGTCCCGCCAACCTGCAGGCCGATCTCGTGAACGACGGCTGGATCGCGGCGATGGAGTTCTACGCCGGCCTGTTCGCCGACGACGGCGTGGCGCCGCGCGGCATGCCGCCGGAGGAGACTCCCAACGCCTTCGCGGCCGGCGAGGTCGCCTTCTACCTCGGCGGGACCCACTGGGGCGGCATCTACGAGCTCTTCTGGCCACTCGACTTCGATCTGGGCTTCGCGCCCCACCCGTACTTCGAAGGTCACGATCCGGTCACGCCGACGGGTGCCCTGTCGCTCGGCGTGAACCCCAACAGCCCGAACACCGAGGCGGCCACCACCTTCGCCAAGTGGGTCACCACCTCGCCGGTGGGCACGAACGTGTTCCTGACCGTCGACGTCGCCCCGCCGGCTCTGACCGGGGCGCTCCCGGCCTTCATCGTCTCCCCGCCGTGGGACCGCGGCGAGGGCGGCACCACGGCCGGCGAGCTGGTGGAGTACGAGCTCGCCAACACCTCCGTGGTGCGGCCGCGCAGCATCGGCTACATCCAGTTCGAGGAGATCCTGGGCCGGGCCTTCGAGGACATCCGCAACGGGCTCGACGTGCGTGAGACCCTCGAGCGCGCCCAGTCCGATCTGGAGGCCCAACTCCCGAGCGGCTGATGCCCCAGCCTCCTGCGCGGGCGGTGCCGCCACCCAGGCGGCGCCGCCCGCGCTCGGGCGGCGCGGTCGCCATGGTCTTCCTGGCGCCCGCCCTCGTCACGCTGATCCTGACCCGTCTGGCCCCGGCGGTCGACACGCTCATCGCCAGCCTGCGCGACGGCGGAGCCTGGAGCCTCGCCAACTACGCCGAACTCGGGGCCACGACGTTCCGCGAGGCCGTCGTGACGACGGTGGTCTTCAACGCAATCATCAATCCGGCGCAGGTGGTGGTCTCCTATGCCCTGGCGGTGGTGCTCTCGCAACGCCTGCCCGCCGTGGGGTTTTGGCGCACGCTGATCTTCCTGCCGATGGCGGTGCCGCCAGCGGTGTCGACGGTCGTGTGGGGCATATGGTTCCGCCCCGGCGACGGGATCGTGAACAGCCTGCTGGGGACCGTGGGCCTACCCGACCAGCCCTTCCTGACGTCGCCCACCCAGGCCCTGTACGTGATCATGGTCATCGCCAGCTGGATCGGGGTCGGCTACTGGATGATGTTCCTCATCGCCGGCATCAAGAACGTGCCCGCCGAGATGACCGAGGCCGCCGCCATCGACGGCGCCGGCTGGTGGCGGCGGCTCATCACGATCGTCACACCGATGGTCCGCCGGCAGTTGAGCTTCGTGCTCGTCGCCGCCACCGTGGCCAACTTCCTGCTGTTTGTGCCCGTGCAGGTCCTCACCCGCGGCGGCCCCGCCGGCAGCACGAACCTGGTGATGTACGAGGCCTACACCCAGGCCTTCGTCTTCAACGATCCCGGTCCGGCATTCGCCCAGATCACCGTTCTCGTGGCGCTGGTGGCCGTCATCGTGGCCGTGCAGTTCCGGCTGATGCGCGGCCCCACCGAGCAGGTCCGCCATGCGTCTTGACATGCCGCGCTGGGGCCGGATACCCCTGGCGGTGCTCGTGCCCGTGGGCGCGATCCTGTGGCTTGCCCCGCTGGCCTGGACCGTCGCCTCCGGGCTCCGCCCCGGCAACGCCGTGTTCCGGTCCTTCCGGGGCCTGAACTGGCGCACGTTCATCCCCGACGCGGTCACGACCGAGAACGTGGCGGCGGTCGCCGACGGCACGCTGGGGCGCGCCATTCTCAACTCGCTGATCGTGGCGGGCGCCACGGTCGCGGTGGGCGTGCTGATATCAGCCATGGCGGCGTACGGGCTGACGGCGTTCCGCTTCCGGGGCCGCGGGTTCGTCTTCGCCCTCGTCGTGCTGGCCTTCATGGTGCCGTTCGAGGCGCTCGCCATCCCCCTGGCCGACACGGCCCGGAGCGTGGGGCTGGACAACAGCTACATCGGCCTCATCCTGCCGGGCGTGGGCAACGGGCTGGCGATATTCCTGTTGCGCCAGTTCTACCTCGACATCCCCGCAGAGCTCGCCGAGGCCGCCTCCATCGACGGCGCCGGGGCCTGGCGGATCTTCCGGCACGTGTACCTGCCCCTGACCGGGCCGGCCATGGTCGGCGCCGGCATCATCATCTTCGTCTTCCAGTGGCAGGCCTACCTGCTGCCGCTGCTGCTCACCACCGACCCGTCGATGGACGTGGGGGCCGTCGCACTCGCCCGGCTGTTCGGGCAGTACGGCGTGGACTGGGGGATGCTCTTCGCGGGCGCCGCGTTCTTGTGCCTCGTCCCGGCGATCGTGCTGCTGGTCTTCCAGCGCACGTTCACCGAGTCGGTCGTGGGATCGGCGGTGAAGGGATGACCGGCGCACCGCGGGCGCGACCGGCGGCCGTCGTGGCGACCGTCGAGCAACGCTGCGGACAACCGCACCGGTCGGACCGGCGGGTGCCCGAAGCCGCTGTCAGCCGATCCGATCCGAGCGTCCGGCGGATTCCCGACCACGCTCCTCGGCCGATCCCGAGACGACATACTCAACCGAAGGGCACCACACCATGACCCGACTGCTCCTCGACACCGACATCGGCACCGACGTGGACGACGCGCTGGCCTTGGCGCTGCTCATCGCCGAACCGGAGGTGGACCTGGTCGGGGTGACGACCGTCCACGGCCACGCCCCCCTGCGGGCCGCCATCGCCCGATCGCTGCTGGAGGTCTCCGACAAGCGGCACGTGCCCGTCGTGGCGGGGCGCTCGACGCCGCTGCGGCGCAGCAGCGTCGAGGGTTTCCACTGGAACGAGATGTGGGGCCACGAGGGGGCCGGCGTGCTGCGCGACGCCGAGCGGCAGGTGCCCGACGACGAACCGACCCGTGAGGACGCGGCCCGGTTCATCATCGACGCCGCCGGGCGCGCCCGGGACCCCCTGGCCGTGGTGACCGTCGGGCCGGTCACCAACCTGGCCTTGGCGCTGCAGATGGAACCGGGGCTGGCCGGGGCGCTCGGCCCGGTGACGATCATGGGCGGGATCGTGGAGCGCCACATGGTCGCCTGGCCGGCGAGCTTCGAGACGAACCTCAACTCCGACCCGCTCGCCGCCGCCATCGTGTTGGGGTCGAGGCTGGACATCACGCTGGTGCCCCTCGAGGTGACCCTGCAGGTGTACCTCGACCGCGCCGACCGCGACCGACTCGAAGCCGACGGCGGCCCGGTCTCCCAGAGGCTGGTGCGTCTCATCGAGGAGATGCGCGAGCCATTCCTCGGCTTTGCGGCGAAGTACGGCCTCGACGGTTCCCACTTCGACGAGCGCACCTACCTGCACGATCCGCTCGCCGCGCACGTCGCCCTCGGCGGCGGCCACGCGATGCTGCGGGAGGCGAGCATCTCCGTCGAGTACGAGGGGCAGATCCTGCGCACCATCGACCATCCCGAGCGCCAACCCAACATGCACGTCTGCTTCGCCGCCGACGGCCCCGCCTTCGTCGCCGACTACATGAACGCAGTCGTGGCCGCCTGAGGGCGACCACTGCCCCGACGCGGTCGGAAAACTGCTGATCAGTGAGCCGGTAAACTGTCGATTAGTGAGCCGGCAAACTGTCGATCAGTGGCTTGGCAAACTGTCGATCAGTGCGACGACAGGATTTCGCGTAGCGCTGGGAACGGCGGGCGTGTGCAGCCGCCGGGCAGCGGGCTCAGGTGGCGAGTTTGGCGTGGCGCCACGCGGCATGCCGCCGGAGGAGACCCCCGCCTTCGGGGACATTTCCAGGACCAGCGCCGAGTCCTCACAGCCCGGATCGTCGCATCCCGAACGCGGCGGTGAGCACCGTCAGTACATGATGAGGTGGGTGGGGACCAGCCGCTGTGCGACGGGGTCGGCCGCCAACCTCAACCCTTCGAGGGTGTAGGCGCCCAGCAGGGCCGGAGCGTCGTCCTCTCCGAAGACGACGAGAGTGACCTCACTGTTGCCGTTGATCGTCACCCAGGCCCTCCCAATCTCCATCTCCGCCCGGCGACCGTCGGCGAGCAGGAAGACCCCCCGGTCGATGGGCTCGATGCCCAACTCGCGCAACAGACGGGCGGGCAGCGTCGTGTAGGCGGCGCCGGTGTCGACGGTCGCTTCGATCTCCCGCGACGAGCCGCCGTTCATGCTGGCGACGTGGAGCGGCCAGCTGAACGTTCCCATGCGATCGACTTTAGCGAATCGCCGATGGGTTGAGCCGGCGTCGGCCGTGTCGGATCGCGCCGCAACGCCTCCCACGCCCAGTCCTCGGCCTGGCCGCCGGAACGACTGCCCGGGCGGCCAGCGGTCCGAGGCCCCGCACCCCTGGATCCCGGCGTCCGCCAGAGCGCCAGCGAGGAGGAGCTCACCGTCGGGGGCCGCCTCCACCTCCGCCCCATCAGCACCCTTTGGCGCTGTGACGGTCGGATCGCATAGCGGCAATGGGCAGGCGGCCCCGCCGTCAGCGGCCCGACCGGGACCGCGCCGCACACGGCTTTATCATCTTTAGTGTGTTTTATGTTCTAGGCATAAACTGAGATAACGACGATAAATCCCTGTTCACAGCCCTCGCACGGCGCTACAGTCTGTCGTACTGTGGATCCCCGAACCAATCCCTACACCCCCAACGCTGGGGCCAAGCCGCCCGTCCTCGTCGGCCGGGACGGCGAAATCGCCGCGTTCGACGTGCTCCTGAGCCGACTGGCCGCAGGTCACACCGAACAGTCGCTGATCGTCGTGGGGTTGCGAGGTGTCGGCAAGACTGTCCTGCTGGGCGAGTTCCGCCGACTCGCTCTCGACCTGGGATGGCGCTCGGTCGAGATCGAGGTGGTCAAGTGGGACGATTCGGAGTTCCGCGCCGGACTGGCGCGGGAAATCCGCCGGGTGCTGCACCGACTCGCCATCGCCGGACGATGGACCGAAGCGTTGAAGCGGGCTGCGGGGACGTTGCGGTCGTTCACGCTGCGAATCGACCCGGAAGGGCTCCTGACCGTGGGGCTCGACGTAGACCCCTCGGCGGGCTTCGCCGACAGCGGGGACCTCAACGCCGACCTGACCGACCTGCTCGTGAGCCTCGGCGAGGGCGCGCAGGACCGGAGAACCGGCGTGGTCCTGCTGCTCGACGAACTCCACTATCTGAGCAGCAGGCAGATGGAAGCCCTCATCGCCGCGATTCATCGAACCGTTCAGCACGCCCTGCCGATCACGGTCGCCGCCGCGGGCCTGCCGCAGATCCACGAACTCGTCGGCAACGTCAAGACCTACGCCGAGCGGCTGTTCACATTCCCCGAACTCGGCCGCCTCGACTCCGGCGATGCGGAGCGCGTACTGCGAGAGCCGGCAGCGCTGCTCGGCGTCGAATTCAGCGACGCCGCCGTGAATCGAGGCTTGGACTTCTCCGAGGGCTACCCCTATTTCCTGCAGGAATTCGGGCAGGCCGTGTGGGCCACCGCGGCCCGCAGCCCCATAGTCGAACGCGACGCCGAGATCGCCACGGCGGTCGTCGAAGAGAAACTCGACTCCGGGTTCTTCAAAGTCCGCCTCGACCGCGCTACCGAACTGCAGAAAACCTACCTGCGAGCAATGGCCGAACTGGGCCCCGGACCACAACTCGCCCGCGACGTGGCCGAGCTGCTCGGCCGGTCGTCAACCCAGTGCGGCCCCACCCGACGACAACTCATCGACAAGGGGCTCCTCTACGCCGCCGGCCACGGCTACGCCGCCTTCACCGTCCCCAAGTTCGACGAATACCTCAAACGAACCATCCCCACCCTCCCAACCCCGCCGTGAGCGACAAGGCGCTCGAGCCGGGGCGAGGGCGTCCCCACAATCGGATCAACTTCTGCCTTGCGATCTCGTGGACTCACTCATGAGCGTTCCGAAGTTCACTATGGCGGACTCGATGTTGATGTCGCTGAGCTCTGGACTCATTCTCTGGTACTCCCGAATCGCCTCCTCGCCGAGCATCACGGTGTCTGCCCGCGTCAGGCCCGCGCCGTAGCCGACGCAATCGAACATCAGCCTCACAATCGACAGCTCAGTCGTCTCGGCAGTACCGTCGGCCAAACCGCTGATCGCCGCTACCATCAGCTTCTCCAGGCTTGACTTCTTCAAGGCCAATCTGACGACCTCCCGTGCCGCCCGTGTCAACGCATGACGCGCCGCCGCCAAGCTCGCGGCGTTGGCCTCTGAACTCAGGATGGCTGTGACTACGCCGACAGCCGCCACAGTCCATTCCCCGACTTCGATTGCCGCCCGACCGTTCTTGAGCGTGCCGAGAATCGAGACCGGCTGGCACACATCGTCCAGCCATCCTGTGCTAATGGCCTTCCAAGGGGACCAGTCGCTGCGGAGTGCGGAACCGTCGTCACCATACGTCACCGCTCGGACCCTGGCCTGAAGAGAATGCTCGGCTTGGATCGAACGGATACGGAAAGTCGGATCCTTGCCGTCCAGTTCGATCCATTCGGAGCGATGCTCGCAGTACGGAGTTGGACTCTTTGTGTGTGGGTTGGTCGAGCCGTCAACATAACAGAGCACCTCCGGCATCGAACTGTCCGAGTTCGGCCTAGAGTCGCCACCGACTCGACTGGCTGACACTTCGTCGCCAAGCAATGCGATGTCGATCTTCTGGTAGAGTCGTGTCGCGTCTGAAGTCGAAACAGTCGACTCCAATTCATCGAATAGACGTCGCAAATCATCGATGTCGGTTTCGACGTATCGCCAATCCAAATGGTAACTCTCGGCACCTGCGACTGGAGACCAACGAATCTGAATGCCAGGATCATCGTATAGCGGTGCATTCTCCGCAACAGCCAGTTCTACATTGGGGGAAGTTAGAGGACATCCCTTGGTCGTAACTTCTGCCTGCGAATACGGCCCAATCCCGACCTGGTTCTCCGCAGCGACTCTGGCCACATAAGCAGCACATGACAAGCCTCGGAACTCGAAAGGGGGTCCTGACACTCGTCGGCTCGAAGACCAAGGACTGGATCGCTGGTCAGGCCCGAAGAGAATCGCGGGACGCGACAGTCGCATCCGGTAGCCCGTGATCGGCGTTCCACCATCGTCGCCCGGAGGATCCCAAGTGATCAACAGGTCGTCCTCGATCCTGTCGTCATCCTGGCTGGAATCGACAGCCGTTGCCATCAGGTTGCGGGGGGCGGCGGGCAGCGACAGTCGCCGGGCCGGCGAGGCTGTTGCCCGTCCGGCGTCCACATCGGCCATTGACGGCGGCAAGTAACCATGGTTACGACTTGTGGTTGCAGGGGCGCTTGCGGCGAATCTGACGGTATTCGATTGAACGCCAGCCACGACCACCGTCAGGTAGCGACCCGGCGGGACGTTGAACCAGCACAGATTGTCGAACCGATCTCCCGAGACGGTGATCGTCCGCGACACGGTTCGGTTCCCCGGGGAACCCCGCGACGAACTCCAGTAGCACTCCAGCAGATACCGGCCCGACCCGAACCCGTCGAGAGTTCCGTCCACCCACCGGCACGGCAGACGCGGATACGCACACCCGCTCCGTTCCGCCCCGAGGAAGATCTGAACCGCGGGGGACGCCGAAGCCTTGTCCGCTGCCGGCTTCCCGCCCCGGGTCCGAACCGTCACCCGGGCCTCCGGGCCGCGCCCAGCCTGGTTGACCGCCGAGACCCGCACCGTGTACTCGGCACCGGGCTTGAGACCGCCGAAGTTCGTCGAACGCGACGTCGACGGCAAATCGACAGAATAGATCCGAGAAATGATCGGCCCAGCGGTCCAGAGCTCCACCCGATAACCGCTCACCGCGGAACCACCGTCGTCGACAGGCGCCGACCACGAGACGGTCAGCCGCCGTTCACCAACCTCCACCCTCAAATCCGTCGGCTCCAAAGGAACACCCACCTGCCCCACAACCGGCGAAACAACAACAATCGGCAGCAACGACCCCGAAACGAGCGCGATAGCAAGCAGGGCGATGGTCTGAGTTCTCGACTTCACAGTGAAGTGACCGACAGTTGGTGGAGCCAAAAGCCGACGCGCCGGGTTAGGGCCGCGCCATCGCCGACGCAGTCGAGCATCAGCCTCGCAATCGCCATGTCCATCAACTCGATGATCGTGCTGACGGCACGTCTCCTAGTCGCGTCTACAATTGCTACCGCTGAACGTGTCCTCCCAGAATGCCTGCCATCCACTTCTGCTGCTGCATAGTGGAAGCCGGACTTGGACACCGTTCTCGAAGTCGCAAATCGGAAGAATGTCTGTGCCCTCAAGCGATGCTGGTGGATCAGGGGGGTCTAAGAAAATGCCCGCGTTAACCACTACAGCAAGAGGCTCGGGCAGGATTCGGTTGAGAGCCCACTGGATGGTGAGATTCTCAACTTCCCCAATGGTAACCCGAGCAAGTCCGCGCAACCCTCCGACTACGATTTCCTTCGCGGCCGGAATGAGAGTTACTCCCTTCAGAATCCATAGCGCGATCTGTGCATCGCTAATGATCTCCCTTGCTGTGGCTCGTGCCCATTCGCTACACAGATTTGCGGCAGCAATTCGTCCCCATTCAGCCCACACCACGTTTGCCTCGGCGAATTCAACAATATGATCCAGTCGCGACAGTATTGACTCAGAGTAGTCCAATAGATCAGCCGCAATATCTAACGGTGGATTGCGCACAGATCTCTCGCTGTTACGAATTCCCATCATTGACGCGAGTTCTCGAATCAGGCCACGCTTGGCCGTTTCAATTTCGGCCATATAACTGGTTGCCCTAACCACAGGACGTGACGCTTGGCCGGTAAGACCAGCCACGGTGTCGGTGTCACCGACACGTTCGCCCGATATTCGCTCCTCCAGGCTATCTACAGTCTGAGATGCGCTCACAGCCTCACGGAGAGTCTCAGCAGCATACTGCTCAATTTCCGACAAGAATCCGTCAATTTCAGTGTCGAAACGAGCGGCTCGGATTTCGATCGTGAAATCACCGGTTACTCGGGCACGGTACGTAGTCGCCTCGACGCGATACGTGCCGGCGGCGAGCGTCCTCGTGATGCGCGAATTCAATCCAGAGCCGCCGTCATCGTCCTCGTCAATCCGCCGGCCACGGCTGTCCAACAGGTACAGGTACGTGTCGACGTCCGACTCCAAGTCGACCGTCACCTCGCGCTCGCCGCTGAGACTGAAATCGAAGACACGAGCGAAACGACCCGAGCGCTGAGACGACTCGCAGCCCGCGGCCCACGCTCCGCCGCGGGACACCGACCCGCCGACCGTGCCCAGCGACTCCACAGCGCAACCAGACAACGGCTCAGACGCCCGCTGCGCGGACGGCGGCGGTGGAGAGGGCTGAACCGGTGCCGACGGCCAGGTGATCGTGTTGGACCGAACCCCATTCGCCACGACGTAGACGCGCGCGCCCACATAGCTGAAGTAGCAGTTGCGCGTGGACGTCTCCGACGACGCTGTGAACGTGGCGTACGCCGCCCCCATGTTCTCCCGCCAGCACTCGACCCGGCTGCCCGGCCGCAGATTCGAGATCCGGAACCAACGACACGATGGGGACGAACAACGCCCCGACGGCCTCGCGTCGTCGCCCATAGCCAGAACCGGCGTCGTCTGCGACGAAGGCGCGCCAGCCCCGACGCGGACGCCGAGCGTGAAGCTGCCGGAGGCGCCAGAACTGTAGGTGGTCGCCTCGACGCGATACGTGCCGGCGGCGAGCGTCCTCGTGATGCGCGAATTCAAGCCCGAGCCGCCGTCGTCGTCCTCGTCGACTATGCGGCCCTGGCCGTCCAACAGGTACAGGTACGCGTCCACACTCGACTCCAGGTCGACCGTCACCTCGCGCTCGGCGCCGAGAGTGAAACCGAAGACCCGAGCGAACCTGCCCGAGCGCTGCGAGGACTCGCAGCCCGCGGCCCACACGCCGCCGCGGGACACCGACCCGCCGACCGCGCCCAACGACACCACACCGCACCCAGACGAAGAGCCGGACCCCTGCGAAGACGGCGGCGGAGGCGGAGGCGGGCTCGCGGATCGGGCGACGCGGACGCCGAGCGTGAAGCTGCCGGAGGCGCCGGCCCGATAGGTCGTCGCCTCAACAAGGTAGCTGCCGACCGACAGATCTCGCACGATCCGGGAATCCGTACCCGAGCCGCCGTCGTCGTCCTCGACGATCACGTCGCCCTGAGCGTCCAACAAGTACAAGTACGTGTCGGTCTGAGATGACAGTTCGATCGTCACCTCGCCCGCGTCCCTGACGTCGAGCCGATAGCGCCGCGCATAATGGTCGCCGTTCCCGCGCACCCCCGACACGCAGCCGGCATCCCACTCAACGCTCGGGATCCCCGAGACAGCACCGGCTACGCCACGGAGCACACCCGCCGGTTCACACGCGCCGGCAGACGCTCGTGAAGGCGGAGGAGGCGGAGCAGGCGGAGGAGGCGGCGGCGGGCTCGCGGATCGGGCGACGCGGACGCCGAGCGTGAAGCTGCCGGAGGCGCCGGCCCGATAGGTCGTCGCCTCAACAAGGTAGCTGCCGACCGACAGATCTCGCACGATCCGGGAATCCGTACCCGAGCCGCCGTCGTCGTCCTCGACGATCACGTCGCCCTGAGCGTCCAACAAGTACAAGTACGTGTCGGTCTGAGATGACAGTTCGATCGTCACCTCGCCCGCGTCCCTGACGTCGAGCCGATAGCGCCGCGCATAATGGTCGCCGTTCCCGCGCACCCCCGACACGCAGCCGGCATCCCACTCAACGCTCGGGATCCCCGAGACAGCACCGGCTACGCCACGGAGCACACCCGCCGGTTCACACGCGCCGGCAGACGCTCGTGAAGGCGGAGGAGGCGGCGGCGGTTCGGGAGAAGGAGGCGGCGGCTGGGGTGCGGGCGATGCGGGTGGCGCCGGCGGGCTCGTGGAGCAGCGCGCCACGCAGCGCATCCGGATGGCGTCCACGCCGATCCGGCTGGCGGCGAGACCGTGGCGAGAGTGATGCTGAGACGCCTCATTGTCCCGGACGGTGATCGTGACACGCGCGCCGTCGGCTTCGACGTTGCCCAGAGAGGTCCAACCCGAGACGTTGCGCTGCGCCACCCGGCGCGTGTACTCCCGGCCGCCGACGTCGATCCGGTAGGTCACCGTGGCTGTGGCGTGATTGCTCGGTACGTACGCCTGGATCTCCTGGCGGCCGACGCGGCGGCCCATCGACCAGCGCGCCCAGTTGTCCGGGCTCGACTCCCCTGCGATCGCGTACGTGTACCGGTAATAGTTCGAACCGTAACCGTGACCGGGATCACCCCAATACCAGTACTGAGACGGTCCAAACAGCCGGGGGTTGTCGTTCACGTACCAGGACGTCTGCTCCTGCGCCGCCGCCGGGGAGGAGGCCGCGGCGGGCACCAGCGACCCGGCCAGCACGGCGATCACGATCATGGCGACGAGGTGAATTCGGGACTCCATGGCGAGGTACGCTCCATCGGATCGGCTTGGGCGAGGGCCGCCAGCGGCTGCAGACGGGACGGCCGGCGCGACACCCTCGGCTCCGACCGGCGGGCAAAGTACCCCCCCCCCCCCCCCGCATGTCAAGCACCGCGCGCCAGAGCCCTGCAAGCGCCCCTCCGACCGGCTCGCGAGCGCGATTCGCAGGCGTGCGCTTCAACGCAATGCCGGTCGCCTCCGCGGGGCCCGGGCGGTGCCCGGGGGCGGCCAGCTAGCGGTTCGCCGTCTCGAGGGCCTGGTCGATAACGCGGCGGCAACGCCCGACGTGGTGACCGACGCGGTCGAGGAGACGTTCCGCGAACTCCCGGGCCATCCCAATCGGGGGATCCTGTGCCACCGAGGCGAACGCGCCGGGCAGACCGGATGCGAGGTCGTCGATTCGCAGCAGCATGGCGGCAGGATCGACCTTCAAGCCACTTGCGGCCTCCAACCAGTCCTCCGGTCCGACCTCGTCGATCCGGTGGATCTCCCCCACCGCCATGGCCGACATCACCGGACGACCCCCCGCACCGAAATAGGGGAAGGCCGACATGATGTCGTACAGGGGGGTGAGCCGTACGAGACCCTGATCCAGGAACAGCGAGTAGTTCTTGGCGTGCGCGTCCGGCGCGCCGATCATCCAGTTGTAGGCCACGGCGTCGCAGAACGCCCCGACGTCGACGGCGACCTCCGGCTGCGGCACATGCCGCCGGAGCAGCGCCGCGATCTCCGCCGGCGACGGGCCGCCCTCGTGCTGGTACTTCTCGTCGGGCGACCGGCCGAGCGCCTGGCAGAGATCCTCGGTGTGCAACCGCCACGGCTCGCCACCCTCCCACACCCGGTCGAAGCGCTCGACCACGACCGCCGACTGGTCCTCGAAGACGGCCAGGTCGGTGACGGCGGCCGGCATCCCCAGGTGTCGAGCGGCGGTGAGACAGAGATGCTCGTTGACGTCGGTCCACGGCAGGTGCGCCATGCCCGGCTTCAGAACGTGGGTGGTGGGCGTCGTGCCGATCGGCACCCCCCAGCCGTCGGCGTCGCGATACAGGGCCGTCTTCGGCTGACCGCCCGCCAGGCTGAATTGGGGACCCAGGCGGGGGTCCACCCACGCTCCCGCGTCCGATCGGAGGTCCCGGAGCCGCTGAGCGATCTGAGCCTCAGTGAGCGGCTCCACCTCCCCGCCGCGCTCGATCAGGCGCTCTACCTCGTAGGGATCGCAGAACTGCACGGCGCCCGCACAATCGCGACCCACCGGCGTTGAGAGCAGGTCGAACGGTCGGAGGCTCGGTGCCCCGTATTCGTCGCGCCAGCGGCGCAGAACCTCGACCGACTCCGGCAGCAGACCCGCCATCCAACCTTCGATGCGTCGATGCGGGTGGTCCGCCAGCGCCAGCGGCATCGAGACCGACAGCGGGGTGGCGTCGGCGCGGGTCCGGTACTCCTCGTCGTAGCCGAAGCTCAGGGCACCCTCGGAGGATCTTGTGACGTGGCCGATCTGCTCGCCGCCGAGAAGGACCGAGAGAACGCCGTACATCGTCGATCAGCGCCGCGACAGGGCGGGGTCCGCGTCGCCACGGGCCGGAGTCCGCGGCAGGCGACCGGGGGCGGGTTTCGGCGCCGCGGGGTCCAGCGCGGCGAACGCCCGCCGGAAGCGTTCGGAGCCCTGCCGGTGCGACGGCCGCACATCCACGCCGTGGCCCAGCACATCGAGGACCCGCAGCACTTTGCCCAACTCGACGGTCGGCTTGCCGTTCTCCATCTGCGACAGCCACACCCGGCTCACGCCGGCCCGCTCGGCCACCTCGGCCTGCGTGAGATCCGCCCGCGACCTCAGATCCCGCACAACGAGCCCGAAGTCCCGACAGTTGTAGAGCATCACTCCCGCTCCCTCTCCGGCTGCTGTTGGCGTTCGTTCACAAACTCGCAGTACAAACGAACGATGTCACTAGAAAACAGTATACGAACCTTTACAGAACTCGGCCGAGATGGCTCCGGCGGGTGATTCGCGCACCAAGCCCGGCCCGTCGAGCGCCGCGCTGGTTGACCTCGCGCTGGTTGACCTGGGGCAGCGTTAGTGGCCAGCCGCCCCGTGACCCCGCGTGACTGCTACAGGCGAAGGACTGCCCTTCGCATCAGTTGCCCGCCCTCGGGATCCACCACGATGCCGGCCGATTCCAGCGCGATCACCCCCAGCAGCGGCTCGGCATCATCGTCGCCGAAGATGACCCGGACCGACGCCAGATCGTCCATGAACTCGAGTTCGGCGAGAGCCGTGTCGAACTCAAGTTCGGTGCCATCGGCCAACCGGTACCTCCTCCTGGCCCGCGGTTCGATCCCGATGGCCTCCAGACAGCGGCGCGGCACCAGGCTGTCGGTCGCCCCGGTGTCCACCAGAAACCGTCCCTCCCAGCAGCGATCGTCCTCCCGTGGATTCCGTACCGTCACCATCACATGCGTCTGCCCCATGTCCCGTCCTCCTCAGCGGCAACGACCCGGCCAACAATCCGCCAATGCCCAACATAGGGCACATCCGATGAACCGTCAACCCCGATGATTATTGAAATATATTGATATTGTACACAGAGCGCGGCACCACTGGCGCTTTGACCGGCGGGCACCCGAGCGCGCAGTCGGCGCGACTCTCGGGGTTCGGCGAGTAGTCCGCAGCGGGCCACGCGCTCACCGGAACCGAACCCGGGTAGAACCGATGCACCGGCCGAGGGCCGGCGGAGCGCCCAAGGCCGTACGTGCGGCCGCTGCCGACCGACCCGGTTGGGAGTCGTGCCGGGTCAGCCGGCGAGTTTGTTGACCCTGGCGGCGAAGTCGAAGTCCTTCTCGGTGATGCCGCCGGCAGCGTGGTTGCTGATGGCGATGGACACCTTGTTCCAGACGTTCGACCACTCGGGATGGTGGAACAGCCGCTCAGCCACGCAGGCCACGGACGCCATGAAGCCGAAGGCGGCGGTGAAGTCGGCGAACGCGAAGTCGCGGTGCAGGGCGTCGCCGCGGCGCTCCCAGCCGGGGATCTCGCCGAGGCGGGAGTCAACGGTGGCGTCGTCGATCAGTTCGTTGGGATTGCTCATGGCGCCACAGTAACCCTGCGGCAGCGGCACCGCAGCAGCGCGGTCGTCGCCCGCGGCGATGGATTCCGGCCCCGGATCAAGTCCGGGGCAGGCTCTGCGCCGGAATGACGGGCGTCGGGCGGCGGGCCGGATGAGGGCGAAGGAGACTAGAAGCCGCGGCCCAGGCTGACGGCCACCTCGGTGGGGGCGGGGCGGTCCCAGCGTTCGTAGCCGGTGCGCTCCAACTCGTCGGCCAACTCAGGGCCGCCGGAGGCCACGATCCGGCCGCGGATCATGATGTGCACCCGGTCGGCGCGCAGCACACCCAGCAGCCGCGTGTAGTGGGTGATCGCCAGGACGCCGAGACCCTCGGTGGTCGCCTCCTCGATGCGCCGGGCCACGGCGCGCAGGGCGTCCACGTCGAGGCCGGAGTCGATCTCGTCGAGCACCGCGATGCGCGGGCGCAACACCGCAAGCTGCAACGCCTCTCCGCGCTTCTGCTCACCCCCGGAGAGGTCGACGTTGACCGCCCGCTCCAGCAGTGCCGACGGCACCCCCAGACCTTCGGCCTCGGCACTCAACAGGGCGGCCAAGCCGTCGGCGTCGGGATCGCGCCCCGCGGCGCGCAGTGACGCGCCCAGCACGTCGAGCAGGTTCACCCCCGGCACCTCGGTGGGGTACTGCATGGCCAAGAAGAGTCCCGCCCGTGCCCGCTCGAAGGGGCTGAGCGCCAGCAGGTCTCGCCCGTCCAGCAGCGCCCGGCCGGCGGTCACGGTGTAGCCCCGACGCCCCGCCAGGACGTGCGCCAGCGTGGACTTGCCGCACCCGTTGGGACCCATGACGGCGTGTACCTCGCCGGCGACCACCTGCAGGTCGACGCCGTGCAGGATCGCCTCGCCGGCGGCGTTGGCCCGCAGTCCCTCGACGACCAGTTCGCTCACACCACTACCTCGGGATGATCGGGCCGCCGAGCCCGCCGACTCCCCACAACGACCCGTCAACCACCGGCCCGCGCACGCCGGCTACCTCGGGCGCAGGGTCACGAAGACGCCCGCGTCGCTCGCCGCCACGTCGTGGGCCGCCACCGCGACGACCGCCGGCAACGTGAGAGCCTCGCCGGTGCGCAGGTCGAAGAGGCTGCCGTGGGCGGGACACTCCAGGGCGCACTCGTCGGCGTCCACGTCGCCCTCGGCGAGCGAGTAGTCGGCGTGGCTGCAGGTGTCGTCGATGGCGAAGAACTCTTCGCCTATGCGGACCAGTGCCACCCGCCGGCCCTCCACCGCGAAGCAGCGGGCCTCGCCGTCCCCCAGGTCGTCCCGCCCGCACAGCCGCACGGGTCCGACCGCGCTCTCGGTACTCATCGCGGCTCCTCTCGCCTCACCGGTCGGGGCCGATCTTGGCGCGCACCATCTCGTCGAAGCCCGCCGCCACCGACTGCACCGGCAACCTGCTGCGCACCTCCCCGAAGAACCCCTCCACGATCAGCCGCTCCGCCACGTCGGGGGGCACGCCCCGGCTCTCGAGGTAGAAGCGGTGATCCTCGTCGACCGGTCCCACCGAGCTGGCGTGGGCGCAGCGCACGTCGTTGTTCTCGATCTCGAGGTTGGGTACCGAATCGGCCCACACCTCCTCGGAGAGCTTTAGGATGCGGTTCGTCTGCTGCGCGTCGGTGCCGCGGGCTCTGGGGCCCACACGGATGAGCCCGGAGTAGATGGAACGCGCCCGGTCCTCCACGGCGCCCACGAAGAGCAGGTTGCTGTTGGTGTCGGGGGCCAGGTGGTTCTGGAAGGTGCGGAAGTCCAGGACCTGGTCGCGGTCCCCGAAGTACATGGCCGACATGTCGCCGGTGGCGCCCCGACCCGCCAACGTGCAGTCCACCCGGCAGCGGGCGTAGCCGCCGCCGACCGCCGCCAACCCGATGGCGAGGTGGCCCTGGGAGGCCACCGCCGCCGCCGTCTGGTCGATGCCGGTGGCCCCCGGTCCGAGCTCCTGCAGGTTGAGGTACTGCAGGCGGGCGGCGGATCCCACGTCCAGTTCGGTCACCGGGACCGCCAGCACCTCCCCGTCTCCGGAGACGAGGGCATTGACCACCTGCGCCTCGGCGCCGTCGCCCGCGACGACCGCCAAGCGGGGGAAGACGGCCAGCGACGGCGTGCGCACCACGTTCACCACCGCCACGGGATCGGCGAGACGCGCCCCGCGGGGAATCTCCAGCAGCACCGGCTCGGTGCAGAAGGCGTCGTTCATCAGGCCGAACACGTCGGCCGGCGCTCCGAGGACGCCGCCCAGAGCGCCCACCGGTTCGGGCTCATCGCCGAGGGGGCGCACCGCCAGGCCGGCGGACGCGGCCTCCGGCGTGATCTCGGTGCCGGCGAGGCGCCCGTCGCAGGTCACCACGAGAGCGCTCAACGGCCCCAGGCGGCCCCGCAGCGAGCCGAGCCGACCATCGCTCGCGGCGCCGTTCGCTCCGCTGGGTGACGCCGGCCGATAGGTCTCGAGGTGCAGCTCGGCGACGGGGCTGTAGCGCCACTCCTCCTCGCCGGGCGACGGCAATTCGGTATCCCGGAACTCCTCGGCGGCCGCTCGGCGGCGCTGCCGCAGCCAGTCGGGGCCGCCCAGAGAGGAGGCGTGCGCGACCGAGAAGACGTCGTGGAGGTCGGGCATCGGTCAGTCGGTCAGCCGCGGTCGCCGCGGTCCTTGCCGCGGCGGCGGAGCCTCCGGCCCAAGCGGCCGGTGGAGCGCCGCTTCGGTTTGTCCAGGTCGGCCATGATCTCGCGGCCGGCCGCATTCACCACATCCTCGGCCGCGTCCAGCAGCGCGGCGATGGAGTCGTCGGACCCCAGCGACGCCGGCTCGTCGGGCGTCTTCGGGGTGACGAGGGTGCCGTAAGCCCAGTTCACGTCGGCTCGGCGCCGGACGTACGCCTCGCAGTTCTCCGGGCAGCGCCACGGCGCCTCGGGGGCCAGATCCAGGTCGCACTTGCGCACGGTGTCGCCGTTGGGGTACGTGCGACTCTCGAAGTGCTTACAGTCCTGACGCATCGGCATGGCGCGCCCATTCTACGGTCGGTGCCTTCTGCGCCGGTCGCAGTCAGGCCCAGTGCCCCGAAGCCGGGGCGGCGTCTTCAGCCGACGGAGCCCTCCATCTGCAGTTCGATGAGACGGCTCCACTCCACGGCGTACTCCATGGGCAGCGTGCGGGTGACCGGCTCGACGAAGCCGTTCACGATCATGCCCATGGCCTGCTCCTCGCTGAGGCCGCGGCTCATGAGGTAGAAGAGCTGCTCGTCGGCCACCTTGGACACTGTGGCCTCGTGGCCGATGACGGCGTCCTGGCTGCCGACCTCCATGTAGGGGTAGGTGTCCGAGATGCTGTCCTCGTCGAGGATGAGCGCGTCGCACTGCACATGGCTCTTGCAGCCGCCGGCGTCGGGCTCCACCCGCACCAGGCCGCGGTAGCTGGTCCGCCCGCCGTCCTTGGAGATGGACTTGGAGACGATCTTGGAGGTCGTCTCGGGAGCGGCGTGGGTCATCTTGGCGCCGGTGTCTTGGTGCTGGCCGGGGCCGGCGTAGGCCACCGACAGCACCTCGCCGGAGGCCTTCGGCCCGACCATCACCACGGCGGGGTACTTCATGGTGAGCTGCGAGTTGTGGACGATGAAGCCCTCCGAGACGAAATTGCCGGTGCCCTCCACCTCGATGTCCCAGGTCGGCACGACCTCGGCGTCCACCCCGACCGCCACGTCGCGGATCTCCACGCCGGCCGGCAACTCGATGTTCGACCGTCCGACCCGCCGGAAGTGCCGGAGAACGGGCTCCGGCTGCCGGGCGACCGCCTCGCGAAGCTGCGTCGAAACGGCAGCCAGGAGTCTCGGGTCGGCCGGGAAGTCCAGCCTGTGCGAGCCACGGGCCGTCGAGTCGCAACCGAGGATTCGCACCGGCCGCTCTCCCTCGAACTCCGTCTGGACCTGAGACGAGATGCCGAGGCTTGTGAGCACCTCACCGACGTCCTCGAGCAGGGACTGGTTGGCGGACTTGATCGAGAATCCTCGCCTACCCGCCGGCGCACAGCCGTCGGAGTCGAGGTACCCGGCGACATAGGACAGGCGCTGAGACTCGGGCAGGTCCAGAACCCACTCGGGTACTCGCTTGCGGAGAGCGCCCGACACGAAGCCGTTGACTTCCAGGAGATCGGCAAGGTCGACGCTGTTCCAGGACAGGGTCACACCGTCGCCTCGCTCAGTCGGGACCGCTCCGGGCATCAGGCGGCCCATCACGCCGGTCAGGCGGACCCGAGCCCTGTCCTCGCGAGGTACCGAGAACACGACCTTCGCCCAGCGGCGCCCACCCGACAGAGCGGCCGCGGAGTCGATCGAGCCATCGCCGGTGAACAGCCCGAACAGCCACATCAGGTCATCGGTCGTGGTCTCGCCCACTTCGAGACGGCTGGCCCGCTCGCGCTCGGCGACGAAACCCTCGCTGTACTGGTTGCTGCTTCCGAACACTGTGCGGGTGTCGGGTTGCGTAAGCTTGTGAGGCTCGCCGTAGTCGAGGCTGGAGACGGGCACGATCGCCTTGCTGAGTCGGTCGGCACGGACATACGCCAGGCTGTAGCGGCCCAGTTTCTTCGGGCGCGAGGCGTCGTAGACGTAGGAGTAGAAGGGGTGATTGCCGGTGACCCGCAGCCGCCGCGAGCCGACCCGTACGTCCCGGACGCGCTGCTCGCCGGAGTAGCGCTTGGCAGTGACCCGCCGCCAGCACAGCGAGCCGGCCGCCTCGTCGTAGGACAGCACCTCGTCGCCAGGCATCACCAACTCGATCGGCTTGGTACCGCCGGGGGTCGTGACCCGGGAGCCCTCGGCGAGGCAGCCGATGTTGCCGTCGATCCACTCCATGTGGCCCTCGGCCTCGACCCTGGCCCGCTTGGTGACCAGGTTGTAGACGTTGTTGGACCAGTTCTGGATCGTGGTGTAGGTAACCCGGGCGCCCTCGCCCACCACGATCTCCACCACGGCCGAGTGCAGCGAGTCGCTGGTGTACACCGGCGCCGAGCAGCCCTCCACGTAGTGCACCTGCGCGCCCTCGTCGGCAATGATGAGGGTGCGCTCGAACTGCCCCATGTTCTCGGCGTTGATGCGGAAGTAGGCCTGCAGCGGCAACTCCACGCTCACGCCCGGGGGCACGTAGATGAACGAGCCGCCCGACCACACGGCCGAGTTGAGCGCCGAGAACTTGTTGTCGTTGGGGGGGATCACCCGCCCGAAGTGCTTGCGCACCAACTCGGGGTGCTCGCGCACCGCCGAGTCCATGTCGCTGAAGATGACACCCTGCGCCTCGAGGTCCTCACGGTTGCGGTGGTACACCACCTCGGACTCGTACTGGGCGGTGACACCGGCGAGGTACTTGCGCTCGGCCTCGGGGATGCCGAGCTTCTCATAGGTGTTCTTGATGGAGTCGGGAACATCGTCCCACTCGCTGACCTGCTCCTCGGTGGGCTTGATGTAGTAGAAGATGTTGTCGAAGTCGATGCCGCCGAGCTCACCGCCCCAGGTCGGCAGCGGCCGGCGCTCGAAGCGGTCGAAGGACTTCAGCCGGAAGTTGAGCATCCACTCCGGCTCCTTCTTCATGAAGGACATCTCGCGCACGATGTCGGCATCGAGGCCCCGGCGCGGCTTGAAGACGTAGTCCTCCTCGTCGCTCCATCCCAGGGCGTAGTTGCCGAGATCGACGCCGAGGGTGCTGGCTTCGGTCATCGGGGCTCCCAGCTATTGGCGGATTTCGTGGTCTCAGTCTATCGGCGCCGGGCGGCCGTGGCAGAGGGCTGGCCGGCGGGCGCGGCGCGGTGGGTGAGCAGTCAATCCAGCCGCCGCAACTCGGCCTTGTAGCGAGGCCCGCGCCGCGCGTAGCTGTCCGCCGCGTCGACCAGCATGTCGGGATCGGCGGCGTCGGGGCGGATTCGCGCCGGGACGCCGACGGCAACCGCTGCGGGCGGAATCTCGGTGCCGTCGAGCACCACCGCACCGGCACCCACGAGCGCCCCCTCGCCGACGACGACGCTGTGCCGGATCACCGAACCGACCCCTGCGAGAGACCCGTCGCGCATCGTGCAGGCCTCCAGGTGGGCCAGATGCCCGACGGTGCAGTCGTCGCCGATCACCGTCGGCGACACGGGTGCGGTGTGGACGACGGCACAGTCCTGGATCGAGCTGCGCTCGCCGACGACGATGGCGCCGTCGTCGCCGCGCAGCACCGCCTGCGGCCACACCGTCGAGCCAGCGCCGATCGTGACGTCGCCGATGATGGTGGCCTCGGGGTGGACGTAGGCGTCGGGATGGATGCGCGGCACCAGATCGCCGAGGGCGTAGACGGCCATGAGGGTTCCTCCTGCTGTGGTCTGGGGCTGGAGTCGCTGCTAGAAGAAGTATCGGGCGTGGCGGCGTCGTTGCACCTGTGACGGCGAGACACTGCCGGTCCGGCGCCGGCGCGAGAGAGTTGGTGCCTCAACCCGACGGCCGGCGCACCCCGCCGTAGCCGCCCTTGAAGAAGATCAGCGGGACGCCGTCGGGCCGCTCCACAGCCAAGTCGGCGACCCGCCCGAGGACGATCCAGTGATCGCCTGCGTCGTGCACCGTCTCGATGGTGCAGTCGATCCAGGCCAGGCAGCCCTCGATGACCGGGGAGCCGGTGACACGGGTGCTCCAGGAGATGTCGGCGAACTTGTCCGGATCCCGCCCCGCGAACCGCGAGCTCACAGCGGTCTGGTCCTCGGCCAGGACGTTGACGCAGAAGTTGCCGCTCGCCTCGATGACCGGCCAGCTGCCCGACGATTTGCCGGGGCAGAACATGACCAGCGGCGGATCCAGGGAGACCGAGCCGAACGAGCCGATGGCGAGCCCCGCGGGGCTGCCGTTCTCGGCGCCGGTCACCACCGTCACGCCGGTCGGGTAGTGGCCGAGGACGCGGCGGAACTCGGCGGAATCGAACGGTGCCAACGGATCGAGTCGGGATCGGGCCCGCTAGGCCGCTTCGGCTCCGGTGGCCTCGGCGCCGGAGTCGTCGGCCGGACCCACCGATCGGGCGATCATCAGGCCGCCGACCAGCGCCAGGATGGGGCCCGACCCGGTCAGCCCGGGGCCCATCAGGCTGCCCGCGAGATCACCGGCTGCCAGCACGACGACGGCGATCCCGCCCACGCGGACGTGCGTCGCCATCTTCACCTGCATCCCCGCCGAGTTGGAGGGCGACAGCAGGCCGAGCAGGAGGAGCAGCACAAGCACGCCGAGAATCAGCACCGGATAGCCGGTTGCGATGTCGCTGTCGAGGCCCCCGACGACGAGATCCTCGCCGAACGCTCCCCCGGCACTGGAGGCGAACATTCCCGCGGCACTCGTGGCCCAGTCCATCCAGAACGACGCGATGATCGCAAGGATGGCGCCGAGCGCCGCCGTCACGTTGTGCGTGACCTGCCGGCCCGGGCGCCGGGCGGGATCCATCGTTGCGAAGGCGATCCCCGTGAACGCCACGAATGATCCGATCATCGCCACCCACGATCCTCCGCCCATGAGGGTGCCATCCGCATCGTCGAACAGCACGATCACCGTGATGAGCGATGCAAGGAAGGCCCCGAGGGCGACACCCTTCGCCGTGTCGATCCGCGGCCGCCCCGAGAGCAGGGCAAGCCCGGCGAGAAAGACGACGAGGCCCACACCGCCCCCGCCCGCCCCGATCCCGGCGAAGTTCGGGAACGCATCGGGCGCGATGTTGATCCAGCTCAGCAGGCCCGCCAGCACCATGGCTGCTGCCCCGAGCAGGACCAGCAGCCGGTCGACGGGCGGCACAGCGAGCGTGATGAGCCTCTTCGCCTCGGTCGGCGGGTCGGAGGGGGAGTCCTCCTCGGCGGGGGCTTCCTCCGGTGCTGGCCGCTCGGGCGGATCCGGGTCCTGCCCGCCGCCGGCCACGTTGTCGTCCACGGCATCGTTCACGGCAATCCTCCGGCATTCGACAGGACAGGACCAAGACCGATCGTAGCCGGGTGGCCAGCACCGGAAGAGGTCTCGCTGCCGCGGGTCGGACCTCCTGCCTCCACCGCTCTCCGGGCCGCGATGCGACGGGCGTCCGGCCGCTCCGGGTTGACGGGTGACCGGTCGGAGGTGGCACCGGGACCAGCCCCAGGGCACCGATGGCCGCTCCGGGCGGGCGGGCGGGCCGGTCGGAGCCGTTCAGGTGCGCTCGAGCCGGAGATGGCGGCAGTCGCCGGCAGTGATCTCGACGGGGCCGCTGGCCGTCGCCACGACGAGGTGACCGCCGGCGGTGAGATCCGCGGCCCGGCCGGCCACGGTGCCCCCGGGTGTCAGCACGCGCACGTGACGCCCGAGCGTGGCGCTTTTGCGGCGGAGTTCGTCCAGCAGGTCCCGCTCCCCGGCGGGCTCGCGCAGGCGCCGGTACCAGGCGTCGAGACGCACCAGCACCGAGATGAGCATCTCGTCGCGGCTCGGCGGGAGCACCGCCAGCGCATCCAGAGCGGTCGGGGGAAGCGGAGCGAAGTCGCGCTCGGTCTCCCCGATCTGCGCGGCGACCGTGGCGCTCAAGGCGGGATGCGACAGCAGGTTCACGCCGAAGCCCGCCACGACGGCAGCCGTGCCGCCGCCGGCAACGTCCGACTCCGCCAACACACCGGCCAGCTTGGCCTCGCCCGGCGCTCCCGCCTCGCCGGGCACGCGCGCGATCACGTCGTTGGGCCACTTCAGTTGTACATCCGCACCCACATCGGCACAGGCATCGCGCACCGCGAGACCCACCGCCGGCGACAGCAACGTCAGCGCCGCCCTCCCCGCTTGCGGCCGTAGCAGTACCGAGGCAAGCAACGCCGCGCCGGGCGGTGCCACCCACGACCGGCCGTGCCGTCCCCGCCCGGCGGTCTGGTGGTCCGCGACGAGCACCAGCCCTTCGGATGCACCGTCACGGGCTGCGGCCAGCAGGTCGGCGTTGGTCGAGCCGGTGGTGCCCACGAAGCGGACGGAGCCGAAGACCGTTCCCGCCATCCGCTCGCGCACCTCGTCGGCCCTCATCGGTCGACACCTCCGGGGCGCCCGGCGCCCGACGAGATCGCCGCGCCGCACTGTCCCTCGAGACACGATCGGAGACCCCGCCAACCCGCAACGCACCGGCCTTCGACGGGCGCCCGGGGCACATTCTGCGGATTCGGGGCCACGATCTGGCACGATAAGGTGTGTTTTCTTCGGTGCTGATCGCCAACCGGGGCGAGATCGCCGTCCGGGTGATCCGGACGTGCCGGGAGATGGGCATCCGGTCGATCGCTGTCTACTCCGAGCCCGACCGCGACGCCCTGCACGTGCGTCTGGCGGACGAGGCGTACGCCCTCGGGGGACAGTCGAGCGAGGAGAGTTACCTCAACGTGCCCGCCATCCTGGCCGCCGTCGAGGCCGGCGGCGCCGAGGCGGTCCACCCCGGCTACGGGTTCTTCAGCGAGAACGCGGACTTCGCCCGGCGCATCGTGGAGATGGGAGTGACCTTCATCGGCCCGCCGCCGGAGGCCATCGAGGTGATGGGCGACAAGATCTCCGCCCGCCGGGCCGCCGAGAGCGTCGGCGTGGGAAGCGTGCCGGGGACGCCGCTGGTGGACACCGCCGACGACGTGGCGGCGTTCGCGGGCGAGCACGGCTACCCGATCGCGGTCAAGGCCGCCTACGGCGGAGGCGGGCGCGGTCTCAAGGTGGTGCAGGCCGCCGGGGAGATCGACTCGGCGCTGGAGTCGGCCCGCCGCGAGGCCCTGGCCTACTTCGGGCGCGACGAGCTGTACCTGGAGCGCTACCTCCCCCGGCCGCGCCACGTCGAGGTGCAGGTGCTGGCCGACGCCCACGGAAACTGCATCCACCTGGGAACGCGCGACTGCTCGGCGCAGCGTCGCCACCAGAAACTGATCGAGGAGGCGCCCGCCCCGGACATCCCCGCCGAGGTGACCGCCGCCATGGGCGAGGCTGCCGTCACCGTGGCGAAGGGCTGCGGCTACGTGAACGCCGGAACGGTGGAGTTCCTGTACCAGGACGAGCAGTTCTGGTACCTGGAGATGAACACGCGCCTGCAGGTGGAGCACCCCGCCACCGAGTTGGTCTGCGGCCTCGACCTGGTGGAGCAGCAGCTCCGGGTGGCGGCCGGCGAGCCGCTGGGATTCGAACAGAGCGACGTGGAGCTGCGGGGCCACGCCATCGAGGTGCGCATCAACGCCGAGGATCCCGCCGGTGGGCACTTCCTGCCCTCGCCGGGGCGCGTCGCCAAGCTGGTGGTGCCCGACGGTTTCGGCACCCGCTTCGACACGGGCTACGAGGCCGGCGACGAGATCAGCCCGCTCTACGACAACCTGATCGGCAAGCTCATCTGCTGGGGCGCCGACCGTCCCGCGGCCATCCGCCGCACGCTGCGGGCGCTCGGGGAGATGGAGGTGGAGGGCGTCGCCACGACCATCCCCGCCGATGAGGCCATCCTCTCACATCCCGATTTCGCGGCCGTGACCCACTCCACCCGATGGGTGACCGACGAGTTGGACCTCTCGGGCCTCATGCCGATGCAGGTGGCCGAGGAACTGGCGCTCACCGGCGACAGCGAGAAGGTGCACCACACCATCGACGTGGAGGTCAACGCCAAGCGCTACACGGTGAAGCTCTGGATGCCGCCGGGAGCCGCGGCCGCAGCACCGGCGGCGGAGGGGCGACCCACCCGCCGGCCGCGGCGGACCTCGGGGAGCGGCGGCTCCGGGGCCGGCAGAGGCAGCGGCGAGGTGCGCACCCCGATGCAAGGCACGGTCATCAAGGTGCTCGTGGCCGTGGGCGAAACCGTGGCCGCCGGCGACCCGGTCGTGGTGCTGGAGGCCATGAAGATGGAGAACAACCTCCTCGCCGGCTGCGACGGCACCGTCAGCGAGGTGCGGGTGGCGGCCGGCGATCTGGTCGGCGGCGGTGACCTAGTGGTGCTGATAGAGCCGGCGTAGGAGACTGCTGAGCATTGCCGCCGATGCCCCGACCCGTCATTCCGGCGAAGGGGGGTAGAGGAGCTCGGAGTGATCCTGGCCTCCCCGGTCCCGCAGCCTCCCCCCGTGCGGCAGTGGCCGCCGCACCGCTGGTCAGGCCGCCGTCAGATCGCCGGGACCGGGCAGTTCGGCGAATCTCTCGACTTCGATGTCTCCGGCACGGTCCCGGGCAAGCCAGAGATCGTGAGCCATCTGCATGCGCAGCCACGTCTCCGGAGTCGAGCCGAAGGCGCGGGAGAGGCGGATCGCCATCTCGATCGACACGCCGGCCTTCTCGTTCACAAGATCTGACAGCGCCTGGCGGGTGACACCGAGGCCCTGTGCGGCCCGCGTCACCGTCAGACCCAGCGGCTCCAGACACTCCCACCTCACGATCCCCCCCGGGTGGGGAGGGTGGTGCATGGCCATCATCTCATCTCCTCAGTGGTAATCGGTGTAGTCGACATCGACCGCGTGACCACCGCCTCCTGTGGATACAGAGGGCCAAGCGGGGTAGTCCGCTTGCGTGGCTTCCTCGCAGGTCTGATTTGCCTCATCCGGCCACGCGCGAAGCGAGCCGCCTCGCCGAGGTCGAGCGACTTCGTCGTGGTGCGCATCGCCTGCAGGCAGATCGGACCGTCGGCGCGCTCCAGACGCTCCTCCCAGTCGTGGATCTGCTTGAACACGAGAAAGACCATGTCCACACGACGGAGTTGGCACCCGCGGGGATCGATCCAGATCACACGATGTCCAGCCTCGGCGCACAGCATGACCATGCCGAGATCCGAGGTCACCACGATCCGGTTCGTGTGTTGTGCGTACTCCAGGACTTCCTCATCTGAGGATCCACGAGGCGGAGCCGAGTCGTGGTTCGCCTTCATCCCCACATAGGAGACCCGGTACTCAAGGATCCGAAGGGCTTCGGCGACTCTCCACGGAAGATTCTCGTCGAATAGAAGCCGGAGCCGGGCGCGACGATTCGACACCGGATGCGCTCGAGTTCAAGCAGCCGGTCTGAGACTGTGCTCGAAGCCGAGCGCCGCCCGCACCTGCGCGACGCTGAGCCGGTAGTCGTCGGACACCTCAGCGATCTCCTCGTCCGAGGGCGCTCTGTCATCTTCCGCAGAAAGTAGACGAGCAATCAATCCTGTCGGCACTCGCGTGCCGTTGACACAGGGTTCCCCGGCCTGCACTGCCGGGTTGATCCACACCTCAGCACGCGGGCGCCAGATCGCCGCCATGCCCTCGTCGTTGAACTCGATCGGCTCTAGGAGCGGCACGACCACGGCCTGGAACGCGAGCTGTCCGCCCTGCCTGACATTCTCCCAGCCTTCGCCCGGTTCGACCTCGGCGAAAAAGCCGGCACCCATCGTTGCAAGGCTCTTGTGAGCGAATGGTCGGTCTGTCCCGAGGCGCCGAGCCAGATACGTTGCACCGTTACGAATGTGATCCCGCCCGACCCCTCGATCAAGCAACACGGCGATGACCCGCAGACTCATCAGGTCCCAGAAGCTGAATAGACCAGCTAACTCCCCCGTCAGCAGCGGGTTCGCCCTACGATCAGACCGCGTCCAGCCCTCGACCCTCTGGCGCGTCCTTCTTAGCAGGCGCGCAACTTCGGCGACGTCGTAGATTCCCCTTCCGAGGTACGAGTCGCCGGTTGAGGCTTCTGGAGTGGCGACGGCAGGCACAGCACCAGCGTAGTTACACCCACCGACAGCGGGCACGTTCTCGCCGCCTCTCGCCCTAAGAGGGTGCGCGGATAGGCTCTGATCAGGTGATTTGCCCTTCACCTGGCGAACTTGTTTGTGCTGGTGGCGAGCGACGAAGCTTGTCGGATCGGTGTCTCTCGGGCGGTGCCGATCACCTATCCGCTAACGCTCTAAGGTGAACTTCCGCTGGAAATTCACGAAGAGCCGTCATCATGAGCGCAAACCCCTCGGAGAACTCGAGTGCGACGGCGCAGGCGCGCGGGGCGGGCCATGGCTGATTACGCCAATGGTGGGCTCACGCCGGAGCAGGAGGCTCGGCGGGAGATCGATGCGCAGTTGGCGGCGTGCGGTTGGGTGGTGCAGGACCACAAGTCTGCGGCGGTGGCGGCGGCTCGGGGGGTGGCGGTGCGAGAGGTGCCGGTCGGTGCGGGGTGGGCCGATTATGTGCTGTTCGTGGATTGCCAGGCGGTGGGGGTGATCGAGGCGAAGCCGGTGGGGACGACGCTGACGGGCGTGGAGACGCAGACGCTGGGTTACCGGCGGTCCTATCCCGGTGAGCTGCCGGCATTCCAGGTGGGCGGGGTGCTGCCGTTCGGTTATGAGTCCACCGGCGTGGAGACCCGGTTCACCTGCGGGTTGGATCCTGTGCCCACGTCACGGCGGGTGTTCGCGTTTCACCGGCCCGAGGCGATGGCTCGCTGGATTGACGACCACATCGAGACAAAGGCCGGCACGCTGCGCGCCGGGTTCGTGACGGAGTTCCGCGACCGTCTGACCCGCTCCCAGCGCCTCGAGCTGGTGGATGAGGACGTGGACTACGACGCCGCCGAGTTGGACCGCCGGGTGGTGGCGCCCGATCAGATCCGCACCGTCGCAGCGACGCTGCGGGACTCGCTGCCGGCGATGTTCCCCGACCGCGAGCGGCGCGCCGACGGGAAGCTGCGTCACGTCCCCAAGACGCTGATCTTCGCCAAGGACGACAGCCACGCGGATGACATCGTCCAGATCGTGCGGGAGGAGTTCGGCCTCGGCAACGAGGGCGCGGTGAAGATCACCTACCGGTCCGGCGACGCCGGCCGCCGCCCCGAGGAGTTGCTGCAGCAGTTCCGCAACGCCTACAACCCCCGCATCGCGGTGACCGTGGACCTCATCGCCACCGGCACCGACGTGAAGCCCATCGAGTGCGTGGTGTTCATGCGCCGGGTGCGCAGCCGGAACTACTTCGAGCAGATGAAGGGGCGCGGCGTGCGGGTCATCGACCCCGACGACCTGCGCGCCGTCACGCCCGACGCCACCGTCAAGGACCGCTTCGTGGTCGTGGACGCGGTCGGGGTGACCGACGACGACCTGCCCGACACCGTGCCCCTGGAGCGGCAACGCCACGAGAGCTTCGACCAACTCCTGGCCCGCATCGGCTTGGGCTCCACCGACGAGGCCACGGTGTCCTCGGCGGCGTCGCGCCTGGCCCGACTCGACCAGCGCATGACCGCCGGGGACCGCGCCGCGGTGCAGAAGATCGCCGGCATGGGCCTCGGCGCGCTCGCCCGCCGACTCGTCGAAGCGCTCGACCCGGATAGTCACCTGCAAGCGGCCGCCGAGGCCGCCGGGATCGACGACCCCACACCCGAGCAGGTCGCCTCCGCCCGCGAGCAGTTGGTCCGGGCTGCCGTCCAGCCCCTCGCCGGCAACTCCGAACTGCGCGAGAAGCTGATCGAGGTCCGCCGCAGCTACGAGCAGATGATCGACTCCGCCTCCGCCGACACCGTCGTCTCCGAAGGGTTCTCCGTCGACGCCGCCGACCGGGCCCGCCGCCAAGTCGAGTCGTTCCGCAAGTTCATCGAAGAGCACCGAGACCAGATCACCGCCCTGCAAGTGCTGTACGACCAGCCACCTGGCGGATTCTTCACCTACGCGGACATCAAGGGACTCGCCAACGCCATCGCCCGCCCACCCCACCGCTGGACCACCGAGGACCTCTGGGCCGCCTACGAGACCCTCGACGCCAGCAAGGTCCGCGGCTCGGGCCACCGCGTGAACACTGACCTCGTCAGCCTCGTCCGCTACGCAATCGGCCTCACCGACGAACTGGTCGCCTACCCCGACCTCGTCAACGAGCGCTTCGAGGCATGGCTCCAGCAGCAGCGCAACGCCGGCCGCGCATTCACGGTCGAGCAGGTCGCTTACCTCCGCCTGATCCGCGATCACCTGGCAACGAGCGTGATGATCGCCCCATATGACTTCAGGAACCCTCCGTTCAGCACCCACGGCGGCTACGGCCGAGCCCTCCAGCTGTTCGGCGATGAGCTCACACCACTGATGGACGAACTGATGGAGGTACTGGTGGCGTGAGCGACGAGCTGCCACCGGGCTGGGCGGTGGCGAGCATGTCTGAGGTTGCTGAAGTACAGCTTGGCCGCCAACGATCCCCACAGCACCACACGGGTGATCAGATGCGCCCCTACCTCCGATCAGCCAACGTCACCTGGAACGGGATCGACCTTGGCGACGTCAAGGAAATGAACTTCGACGATGCTGACTTCGAGAAGTACCGGCTCCGGGCTGGCGACCTCCTGCTCAACGAGGCATCCGGCAGTCCGAACGAGGTTGGCAAGCCCGCGATTTGGCACGGTGAGATCGACGGCTGCTGCTTCCAGAACACGCTGCTACGCCTTCAGACGCCCGAACTCGATCGAGGATACGTGTACTGGTACTGCCATCTATCGGCCCGAAGTGGTCGCTTCGGCGATGCTGGCCGGGGCGTGAACATCAGGCATCTCGGCAAGCAAGGCTTGGCCCGATTCCCGATCCCGATCGCGCCGGTGGCGGAGCAGAAGCGGATCGTCGCCGCCATCGAAGAACACTTCTCCCGACTCGACGCCGCCGAGGCCGCGCTGCGACTGGCCCTGAACCGACTCGACAACCTCAGGTCATCCATCCTCGCCGACGCCTTCCACGCCCGCAGCGAACTTCCTGAGGGCTGGCAGAAAATGACAATCTCTCAAGTCGCTGACGTACAGCTTGGTCGGCAGCGGTCGCCACAGCATCATTCCGGTGAGCAAATGCGGCCGTACCTGAGAGCCGCCAACGTCTCCTGGGAGGGCATTGTTCTCGACGATGTGAAGACAATGAACTTTGATGACGCTGACTTCGAGAAGTACCGGCTGACGCGAGGGGATCTGTTGCTCAACGAGGCTTCCGGCAGTCCCAACGAAGTCGGGAAACCAGCAATATGGGATGGACAGATCGAGGATTGCTGTTTCCAGAACACTCTGCTCCGCCTGCGGCCACGAGCCGTCGCGCTCCGCTATCTCTACTGGTACTGCTATCTCTCTGCCCTCAGCGGTGAGTTCGGCGAGGCCGGACGCGGGGTCAACATCCGCCACCTTGGCAAGCAAGGACTTGCCCACTTCCCCATTCCGGTCGCGCCGCCGGGAATCCAAGACGAAGTCGTCGCACGAAACGACCAACAGATGTCGGCGGTCGAGGAATCGCGGCGAACTCTCACAACCACCTTGCACCGCGTTGCCGCACTCCGGCGATCAGTCTTAGCAACGGCCTTCTCCGGGCGGCTCGTGCTGCAGGATCCTGACGATGAGCCTGCTTCGGTGCTTCTCGAGCGCATCGCCGCCACCCGGCCGGCGGGGCGCGTGTCGCAGAGCCGGTCGGCTCGCCCGCGGTCAGCCCGCGGCACCGCGTAACAATTGACGTATATTATATCAAGATATATGGAAACTAGTTGTTATTTCTAGGATCGCCCTACACTCGCCGCATGGCAGAACCAGATCGACGGCTCAGCGACGCCTACGACGTGGTCAGGGCCGCAGCGATCAATGCGGGGGATGCCGCGAAGTTCGCCGACAACTCGGCGCAGCGGGCCCATGCGGCTATTGAGGCGGCGGGACTCGCGCGCCGGTTCGCCAACGACGCCGCGAAGGAAGCCGTGGAAGCAAGGCTCCTCGCCCGGCGCGCCTCCATCTCGCTCGGCAAGTTGTTGGATATTCTCGACCCCTGACGAGGGAGCCGCCGAGCGATGCCAGCCAGAGAGCGTGAGCCAGACAACGTCCACAGGGCGCGGACGTACCGCGAGGAGGCCGCCCTACGGCGGCCCGGACCGAACCGCGACGCCCTGAACCGCCTCGCCGACGCGCTGGAAGCCACAGACGACATAGATCGCGTGCCGAACCGCGTCCTGAGCGCCGGCCTGCAAGCCTTAGGCAGCGACGACTACCTCGACCCCGACTATCCGCTGTATCAGACAGAGGCCCCCAAGCTTGACAACATCCGCAGGGCGCGGTCGTACCGCAAGGAGGCCGCCCTACGGCGGCCCGGACCGAACCGCGACGCCCTGAACCGCCTCGCCGACGCGCTGGAAGCCACAGACGACATAGATCGCGTGCCGAACCGCGTCCTGAGCGCCGGCCTGCAAGCCTTAGGCAGCGACGACTACCTCGACCCCGACTATCCGCTGTATCAGACAGAGGCCCCCAAGCTTGACAACATCCGCAGGGCGCGGTCGTACCGCAAGGAGGCCGCCCTACGGCGGCCCGGACCGAACCGCGACGCCCTGAACCGCCTCGCCGACGCGCTGGAAGCCACAGACGACATAGATCGCGTGCCGAACCGCGTCCTGAGCGCCGGCCTGCAAGCCTTAGGCAGCGACGACTACCTCTTGACCGGCGACACCCCACCGCCGGGCGAACTCGAACCGACCGAGCACGACCCCAGCCATCGAGACGGCTCGTCCGATCAGACGGACGCCCGAGAGGCGGACCGCAAAGAGCTGCCGCCGATCCTCCGCCGGTCCGCTGCTGATCGTGCGCCCGGACCGAACCGCGACGCCCTGAACCGCCTCGCCGACGAACTCGAGACCACCGGCGACGTCACCCTCGTCCGAAGCGCCACCCTGAGAGACGGCCTGCGCGCCCTGGGGTCGTTCGGAGACGCCGCCGAAGCCTGACGCAGGACTGCGCGGCCCGCCCACGCGGCGCGGCCCGACCCCGACAGCGCGCCGAGGCTCCTCGATTGCTCGGCGCGCCCACTCCGGGGGCGACTCCCCGACGTGGAGGCCCGCTGAGTACTCTCCGGCCGGTGACTCCGCACAATGACCGTTCCGGCCGGGACCGCCCGCGCCGTCGCCGGCCATGAGCGCCGATCCGAAGGCTCTGGTGCAGCGGCTGTGGGATTTCTGTGACGTTCTGCGTGACGACGGCCTGTCGTACGGGGAGTACTTGGAGCAGCTCACCTATCTGCTGTTCCTGAAGATGGCCGACGAGCAGTTCGAGCAGCTCGGCGGGCAGCGGGTGGTGCCCGCGGGTTTCGGCTGGCCGTCGCTGCTGCGGCGCTCGGGCGTCGAGTTGGAGCAGCACTACAGCACGGTTCTCGAAGAGCTCGGCGCGGGCGACGACATGTTGGGGGTGGTGTTCCGCAAGGCACGCAACCGGGTGCAGGATCCGGCGAAGTTGGAGCGGCTCATCAAGGAGTTCGTGGACCGCCACGAGTGGCTGAGCCTCGACGCCGACTTGAAGGGCGACGCCTACGAGGGCCTGATCGAGAAGACCGCCCAGGAGGGCGCCCGCGGTGCGGGCCAGTACTTCACGCCGCGGGCGCTGATCTCGGCCATCGTGGACGTGATGCTGCCGGGCCCCGACGACCGCGTCTGCGACCCGGCGTGCGGCACCGGCGGCTTCTTCCTCGGCGCCTACCAGTCGATCCTCCAGCGCTTCCCGCACCTGGAGCCGCATCAGACCGCGCACCTGCGGTCGGGCGCGTTCACGGGCTGGGAGATCGCCGACCTGCCGGCGCGGCTGTGCGCCATGAACCTGCTGCTGCACGGCATCGAGAGCCCCGAGTCCGACTCGCCGGTCCACGTCGACGACGCCCTGCGGGAGCGGCCCAGCGCCCGCTTCGACATGGTGCTCACGAACCCGCCGTTCGGGCGGTCCTCCACCGACAGCTACGAGCGCGACGACTTCTGGGCCGCGACCCGCAACAAGCAACTCAACTTCGTCCAGCACATCGCCGGCCTGCTGCGCATCGGCGGCACCGCGGCGGTGGTGGTGCCCGACAACGTGCTCTTCGAGGCCGGCGCCGGGGAGACAATCCGCCGCCGCCTGCTGGCCGACTGCGAGGTCCACACCCTGCTGCGCCTGCCGACGGGCATCTTCTACGCCCAAGGCGTCAAGGCCAACGTCCTGTTCTTCCGCCGCCGCCCCGGCGCCCAGCACCCCTGGACCCGCGAGCTGTGGGTCTACGACCTGCGCACCAACAAGCACTTCACCCGCAAGCAGAACCCCCTCCGCCGCGCCGACCTCGACGACTTCGTAGCCTGCTACCGCCCCGGCGAACCCCACCGCCGCGAGCCCTCCGAACGCTTCAAGCGCTTCACCTACAACGAACTGCTGGCGCGCGACAAGGTCAGCCTCGACATCTTCTGGCTCCGCGACGACAGCCTCACCGATACCGACGACCTCCCACCCCCCGCCGTCCTCGCCTCCGAAATCGCCGAAGACCTCCAAGCCGCCCTAGAAGAAATCCAAGCCCTCACCGAAAGCCTCGCAGCCACTCCGGGGACGAACGACGCCGCGGCCGGGAACTAACGCCGGCCGCTCGATCTGGATCTCCTGATCGAGTCGAAATAGCCGGCTTCGTGTGACAATCAGCGACCTCCTCGCCGAATCAAGGTCACAGAATGCCAAGTCGCGTAGAAGCGCAAGGACCCGACTGCTCACCGTCCGGAGAGGAGTCGGGTCTGCTTCCTCGAGCTACTGCTCTCGGTGTGGCCAGTCTCGCCGCAGCAGCCGCGAACTTCAATCTGTCGCGATTGGCCCGGCAGGCGATGCTCGGTAAGGCTGTCGCACCCCATTCCTACGATCGGGGCTGTGGATAATCGAGTTGCGAGGAGGGCCGTGGACGACCCTACCGCCGAGATAGGAACTGGGCACCTCCTCGAGTTGCATTTCGCTCCGCTGATAGCGCCGCCGGTGGGTGGCAGGCTGTACGTTAGATTGTCGATATCTTGCACATCGAATACTCGATAATTTATACATTAGAAATCCGTCTTTTGATACATCAACAGCCCGACTTTTGGTACACTGGCATCAATGAGCGTCGGAGGGGCCGGACAGATCGACGACTGGTACGTGCCGCGGGTAGTGGACACACAACTGCAGGCCGCACTGCGAGCGTCACCCGCCGTCGTCCTCGAAGGGCCGCGGGCCTGCGGCAAGACGTCGACGGGCCGGGCGCACGCGCACAGCGAGGTCATGTTCGGTTCCGATCGCAGCGCGCGGCTGGCGGCACATGTCGACCCCGGCGAGATCCTGGTCGGGCCCGAACCGAGGTTGCTCGACGAGTGGCAATTGGCGCCGGAGATCTGGAACCAGGTGCGGGCAGCAGGCGACGAAGGGCGCAGGCCCGGCCGCTTCATCCTGACCGGCTCCGCACTGCCCACCGACGACATCACCCGCCACACCGGGACCGGCCGCATCACGCGGGTCCGGATGCGTCCGATGTCACTGTTCGAGACAGGCCTGTCCTCGGGGACGGTCGCCTTGGACGATCTGTTCTCAGCGAACGTCGGCTTCGTCAACGCGCCGGACCCCGGTCTGCGGGACCTGGTGGAAGCGACGTGCCGGGGAGGATGGCCGGCCTCCCTGGACATCGACCTCGTGGCGGCACAGAACTACGCCTCGTCGTATCTCGCCGAAGTCTGCCGGACCGACATTCCTCAACTGGGCGGCCCGGCTCGCGATCCCCTCGGGGTCACACGCCTGCTCCGGTCACTGGCCCGGAACGTGGCAACCGAGGCGTCGGAAAGCACGCTGGCAACGGACACCGGGGGCGAGCGACCGCTCGACCGGCGCACCGTCAGTGCCTACCTTGATGCTCTGGAGCGGCTCTTCGTCGTGGAGGACGTACCGGCATGGTCGATCGAGTTGCGATCCCGTGCCCGGCTCCGGCAGGCCGCGAAGCGCCATCTGACCGATCCCTCACTGGCAGTGGCCGCCCTCGGAGCCAACCCGGAGCGGCTGATCAGCGATCTAGGCACCTTCGGACTGTTGTTCGAGTCCCTTGCGGTTCGGGATTTGCGCGTCTATGCCGAGTCGAGCCGCTCGCACCTGGCGCACTACCGGGACAGCAGCGGCTTGGAAGTCGACATCATCATCGAACGTGGTGACGGAGCCTGGATCGCGCTCGAGATCAAACTCGGCGGCGAGGCCGCCATCGAGCACGCCGCCAAGTCCCTCCGCAAGCTGCGCGACACGGTCTCGGACCGTCGCGTAGGCGACCCGTCGAACCTGGTCGTCGTGACCGCCAACGGCTACGGCTTCCGCCGAGAGGACGGCGTACAGGTGGTCCCGCTGACCGCCCTCGGTCCCTGAGCGGGCTCGCCCACCTATCGGCCCGATGCGCTTCGGTGAGTGACTCGTGGGCTGCTGGTGGCGATGACAACTTGGATCGTGCTCCTGCGAGGCGTGAACGTCGGTGGCCATCGCAAGCTGCCGATGGCTGCGCTGCGCGAGCTGCTCGCCGAGGTCGGCTTCGAGAACGTTCGCACGTACATCCAGAGCGGCAACATCGTCCTCGACTCGCCCGACGGTGACCGCGACTCGGTGGCCCACTCGGTTCAGGGTGCAATCGAGGAGCGCTTCGGGTTCGCTCCCCACACGTTTGTCCTCGGCGTCGACGCCTTCGATGCCGCCATCGACGCCAACCCGTTCCCCCAGAGCGAGCAGGACCCGAAGGCGGTCCACTTCTTCTTCCTCGCCGAACCCGATCCGACCGCCGATCTGGACGGCCTGCGGGAACTGGCCACGCAGGGCGAGGAGTTCGTGCTGACCGAGCGGGTCCTCTACCTCCACACCCCCAACGGGTTCGGCCGGTCCAGGCTGGTCGAACGGATGCACCGGTTCATCGAGGCCGAGACGACAGCCCGCGGTGACTCGCTTGCCGCTGAGGCAACCAAGCTGGCGAGCCGTATGCTGCGCTCGCTCCGAGTGGCACCTGCTTCCCCTGGCTTCCCCGACAGGACGAGACGAGGCGAAGGGAGAGTTGGTGTCAACGATCTTGCAGGCGACTGCCATACTCGGTGTGATCTTCCTCCCCGGGGCGCTGTTCGCTTGGGCGTTCGAGCGGCTGGCCGGCCAGTTCGGCATTCAACGCAAGGACCGGGCTCTGCGGTTCGTGGGCGGTTCGGCGGTCTTCTTCGCCCTCTTCTCGGCCCCGCTGTACTGGCTGTACGCCAACTACTGGCACGCGTTCGCCGGCGGCCAGCCCCTGCCGGGGTGGCTGGCGGTCGTGCCTCTCGCCTATGTAGCCCTGCCCGCGGCGGCAGGAACGCTCCTCGGCCGTGGCGTGCGGGTGGGCTGGAGGTGGACACGCGTGTTGTTCGGGGTAAGCCGTGCTCCGCGCGCCTGGGACTACTTGTTCGAGCACCGCCGCAAGGGGTGGGTGCGATGCCGACTGAAATCGGGCACCTGGATCGGAGGTGCCGTCGCCGAGGTCGGCAATCGGCAGTCGTTCGCAGCGCGCTACCCCGAACCGCAAGATCTGTACCTGGCCGCTACCATCGATGTTGATCCCCGAACGGGCGAGTCCCACGGCGATTGGCAGACGGCGGCGCACGGCAACATCGGTGTCCTCCTCCGCTGGGAAGACATCGAGTACCTCGAGTTCATCCACGCAGACGAGAGGCAGGAAACCGATGTGGAAGGCGATCAAGAAGGCACTTAAGTACCCGTTCGAGCGCGTCGAACCAAGACCGGAGGACTACCACGCTTTCGTCGCCACAACGCCGATCAGCGAGATCGGACCCCCGCCGAAGGGACCGGGACTGGGAGGCGCCAGGCTTGACCTGCCACCGCCTCCGCCCGTGGACCGGGAGACGTCGTCGGCTCCACCGGCGGGATAAGAGCCGAGTGCACAGCGAGTAGTCCCAAGCTGCTGGCGGCGATGACGACTTGGATCACGGGTCGTGGTGGCGGCCGACGGCGAGGGGTCGGCGTCGCAAGCTGCTGGCGGCGATGACGACTTGGATCGTGCTCCTGCGCGGTGTGAACGTCGGTGGACGTCACAAGCTGCCGATGGCTGCGCTTCGCGAGCTTCTCGTCGAGGTCGGCTTCGAGAACGTTCGCACGTACATCCAGAGCGGCAACATCGTCCTCGACTCGCCGGACGGCGACCGTGAGTCGGTGGCCCGCTTGATTCGGGACGCCATCGAGGGGCGCTTCGGGTTCGCTCCTCACGCGTTCGTCCTCGACATCGACGCCTTCGACGCCGCCATCGCCGCCAATCCGTTCTCCCGGGGCAGCGAGGATCCGAAGGCGGTCCACTTCTTCTTCCTCGCCGAACCCGATCCGACCGCTGATCTGGATGGCCTGCGGGAACTGGCCACGCGAGGCGAGGAGTTCGTGCTGACCGAGGAGGTCTTCTACCTCCACGCCCCGAACGGGTTCGGCCGGTCCAAGCTGGTCGAGCGACTGCACCGGTTCGTCGGCACCGAGACCACAGCCCGCAACTACCGGTCGGTGAGAGCCATCCGGGCGCTCGTTTGATCCATCGCTAGCGCGGGCCACCGATCATGGCAGGCGCGAGGGCAGGCCCAGGGAGCACTGTCGCACTCCCATCGTAGGGTTCGCATCATGACGGATCCTTCGACTGGCGCGGGCCGGCATCGTCTAGGAAGCCGCTGAAATGGTGAACGAAGATTCGCTGGCGACGATCCTGCTGGTCGGGCGGCTTCCCGGCGATGATGTCGAGCCGTTGAAGGCGTCGGAGTTCTGGAAGCTCTGCGAGCTCGCCGGTGAGCCGAGCCGACTCCTGGGAGTCGTGGAGGAGCAGCTTGCCGCGGATCTCGGCATGGCACCGGAGTTGGCGGGCCGAGTCGTGGCACTGCTCGACCGGGCGACCGCGATGGCCTTCGAACTAGAGCGCCTGGGACAGGCCGGCATCTCGGTGCTGACCCCTTCCGATGAGCACTATCCCCGACGGTTGGTCGAGCGGGTCGGAGCGTCTGCACCCGTCCTGCTGTACGCCGCCGGCGCTGTCGACTTGCTCGGCGAGTCGGGCATCGGGGTGGTCGGAAGCCGCGACGTGTCGCCGGAGGGGGGCCAAGTGGCTGGAGCGGCGGCCGAGCTCGCCGCGCGGGTGGGGGTGCCGCTGATCTCGGGCGGTGCTCGTGGAGTTGACCAGATCGCCATGGACGCCGCATTCGAGGCGGGCGGCGTGGTTGTGGGCGTTCTGGCGGAGTCGCTGATGCGCAAGCTGCGCAGTGTGGACATACGCCGGGCGATCCACGAAGGATGCACCGTGATGTGCACCCCCTACAGCCCCGAGGCACCTTTCAGCGTGGGCAACGCCATGGGACGCAACAAGCTCATCTACGCCCTATCCGATCTCACGCTGGTGGTCGCCGCCGACGTTGACACGGGGGGCACATGGTCTGGTGCAACGGAGGCCCTCAGGCGCGGCTTCGGACAGGTCGCCGTGTGGCGGGGGCCGGGCGAGGGTCCGGGCAACGCACTACTCGAGAAGCGGGGAGCCGTGCCGGTTGCATCGCTTGACGAACTCGAAACGGCATTGCTGAAGCCGGCGGAACCTACCGCCGCCGAATTGCGTCAGGCAGACCGGACCGTGCCGTCACCCCAGCCGAGCCTCTTCAACTGATCCGGGCGGGGCGAGCGCGTCCGTTAGGCTCCGCGGTGTGCTGCTGCCGACAGCCGTGGTGGGGAGCTATCCGCAGCCGGACTGGCTGATCGACCGGCCGGCGCTGTGTACGCGGCTGCCGCCGCGGGTGCGGGCGCGGGAACTCTGGCGGATCCCGCCCGAACGCCTCCAGGAGGCCCAGGACGACGCCACCGTCGTGGCGATCGGGGAGATGGAGCGCAGCGGCGTGGACATCATCACCGACGGCGAGATCCGGCGCGAGAGCTACTCCAACCACTTCGCCACCGCTCTGGGGGGCATCGATCCCGAGCGCCACGGCAGTGCCATGGACCGCACCGGCAAGCCGAACCCGGTGCCCCGCATCGCCGGGCCGATCACCCGGCCCGAGCCGATCGGCGTGCGCGACCTGGAACTGCTGCGGGCCCACAGCACCCGCACCGTCAAGTTGACCCTGCCCGGGCCGTTCACGCTCATCCAGCAGGCCCAGGACGACCACTACGGCGACGAGCGGAAGGCGGCCTCCGCCTACGCCAAGGTGGTCAACGCCGAGATCAAGGACCTGTTCGACGCCGGGGCGGACGCGGTGCAACTCGACGAGCCGTACATGCAGGCCCGGCCCGAGCAGGCCCTCCAGTACGCCGTGGAGGTGCTCGACGAGGCGCTCGACGGGGTCACCGGCACGACGGTGCTGCACATGTGCTTCGGGTACGCCGCCATCCACGCCTGGCGGGGACTCGGCAAGCCGGACGCCTACGCCTTCCTGCCCGAGCTGAACGTCAGCGCCGTGGACCAGATCTCCATCGAGGCCGCTCAACCGGGAATCGACCTGGACATCCTCTCCAAGCTGCCCGACAAGACGGTCGTGCTCGGGGTGATCGACAACGGCGACGCCACCGTGGAGACGCCGGAGACGGTGGCGCAGCGGATCCGCGACGCCCTGCAGCACACGTCGCCCGATCGGCTCATCCCCGCACCGGACTGCGGCATGAAGTACCTGTCACGCGAGGTCGCCTTCGCCAAGCTGTCGGCGCTCGCCGCCGGGACCGCCATCGTGCGGGAGGAACTGTCCGCCTGAGGGGCGGCGAATCCCCTTCCCACTAACCCGGCTCGGGCCTCTTCCCGCGCTTTGAGCCCTTGCGCAGCGAACGCGGCTCGCTGACGTCGCGGACGTCGCCCCCGCGCGGCCCGGCTTGTGGACCGTGCCCGAAGCCGCCGAAACCACCGAAGCCGCCGAAGACGCCCGGGCCGGCGGTCCAGCCCGCAACGCGTAGCCGCTTGCTGTACCGGCGGATCAGCAGCGCCCGCAGCGCCAGCCGGGTCGGGGGGATGAGCAGCAGCAGGCCCACGGCGTCGGTCAGGAAACCCGGCGTCAGCATCAGCAGGCCGCCGACGAGGATCAACAGACCGTCCACGAGTTCCTTGGCGGGGATCTCGCCGCGGGCGAGCCGCTCCTGGATCTGGCGCAGCACACCGAGGCCGGAGCGGCGCACCAACCAGGCCCCGGCGATCGACACCGCCACCAGCAGGCCGATGGTCTCGGCAATGCCCAGATCACGGGTCACCCGGATGATGAAGAAGATCTCCGCCACCGGTGTGCCCAGCAGCGCCAGCAGGAGGACGACGAACACCGCCCTCAGCGTAGGCAGCGGGACGATCCTCGCCGCGACGCTGCCGCGACGTGAGCAGCGGGGCGACGACTCGGCGTGCCGACCGGCTGTCTGCGGCGGAGAGCCGCACCCGGCTGCGAGACAGGCTCGCCCGGTATGGTTTGGGCATGACGCTTGCAGAAGCACCCCCGAACACCGCAGGTCTCATCACCGAGAGCCAACGCGCCGAGTACGAGGCGAACGGCTACCTGTGCCTTCCCGGCTTCGTCGGATCGGAGTGGCTCGACGAACTGAACGCCGTCACCGCGGAGTTCGTGAAGGCCAGCCGCTCGGCGACCTCCTCGGGCACCGAGTTCGATCTCGAACCATCGCACACCGCGGAGGCCCCGAGGCTGCGGCGCCTCAACTACCCGGTCGACCGGCACCCGACGTACGCACGGTTCACATTCGAGGGTCCCCCGGCACAACTCGCCGCGGCGCTGCTGGGCGGTCCGGTCCGGTATCACCACTCCAAGCTCAACTTCAAGTGGTCCGGCGGCGGCGCGGAGGTGAAATGGCATCAGGACATCCAGTTCTGGCCCCACACCGACTTCACGCCGCTCACGATCGGCGTGTACCTCAGCGACGTCGACGCCGACATGGCGCCGATGGGGGTGCTCCCCGGCAGCCACCGCGGTCGCCTGTATGACCAGTACGGCGCCGACGGTTCCTGGGCCGGCGCCCTCAACGACGCCGACGTGGCGGGGCTGGACCTCGACCGGGTGGTCTACCTCAGCGGCCCTGCGGGGTCGGTGACGGTCCACAACTGCTGCATGATTCACGGTTCGCTGCCGAACACCTCGCCGCGGCCTCGCCCGCTGCTGCTGCAGACCTACTCGGCCATCGACTCCTATCCGGTCAGCCAGATCGGGCTCAACAGCATCCTCGACTCGCACGGTGGCCGCATCTGCGGCGGCGAGGCGTCCCAGATGCTCACCGTCGACGGCCGCCGGATGCACGGCGCCCCCGACTTCTCAGTCTCCGGACCCCCCACGATCTTCGGCTCGCAGCAACAGGGCGACGGCTACGCCTGAATCGCAGCGCGACACGCGCGAGCCGGCGCGGCGGTTGCCGGCCGCGGCGGCGTCAGGAGGCGCCGCGGGTGGATCCCGCTGAGGAGCGGGCTCCCCAGGGGCGCTGGCGCTGCACGACCACGGTGCGCGCGATTCGATCCTGGAGGCTGCGCTGCAGGCGCGTGTCGCCGACCATCGGCAGGATCGACAGCGCCATGAGTATGGCCGCCACCTGCGGACCGGCCGCCAGGATTCCCGAAGGAGCAGCCCGGGCGAGCGAAGGCACCCAGTCGGGACGGCGACCGTCGGAGCGGCGGACCACATGGAGACCCATGACCATCTTCCCGGCCGTGCGCCCGGCGGTGGCCACCATGACGGTCTCGTAGAGGATCGGCACCGCCACCAGCATGGCGATCCGCCCGCTGTTGGACAGCGGGGTGCCCGCCAGCACAGCCAGCAGCATCAGCGCGGCGTCGAACAGCCGGGCGGCCAACCGCGACAGCAGCGAGCCGAGCGGCTCCTGCAGCACGAACTCCTGGGACTCGCCATCCCGGGGCTTCTCGGTCCGGGGATCCCCACTCCGGAGATCGTCGGGCGGGGTGCTGCTCGGGAGGGGTGGATCGGCCATGAACGGGGCTCGGCAACTCGGGAGGCGTCCGGGGAGTCTCGACCTCAGTGGCGACGCCGGGGCTCGGACGGACGCTACTCGGCGGCGTCGCCGAGGGCTTCGGAGAGCGTGGGGTGGGCGAAGAGGGTCTCGGAGATGTCGCCGACTGTCAGGCGGGCGGTCACGGCCAGCGCCACCACGGAGATCAACTCGGCGGCCTGCCCGCCCACGATGGACCCGCCCAGCACCACGCCCGTGGCGGGGTCCGACACCAGCTTCAGGAAGCCCCGCGGGTCGTTGTTGATGAGCGCCTTCGGGGTGACCGAGAACGGCATCTTGGTGACCCGGATCTTCCGTCCCGTGGCCTCGTCCTCGGTGAGCCCCACCTCGGCGATCTCGGGCTCGGTGAAGACCGCGGAGGCGGCCTGGCTGTAGTCGATGTGGCGGTGTGGACGGTTCTTGTGGAGCCCCATGGCGTGCTCGGCGATCTTGCGTCCCTGCATGGCCGCCACCGACGAGAGCAGCGCCTTGCCGCTGAGGTCGCCTGCTGCATAGATGTGCGGCACCGAACTCCGGCAGTTGTGATCGATCGTCACGTAGCCGCCGACGGACTCCACGCCCGCGGCCGCCAGGCCCAGATGCTCGGAGTTGGGGATCGCCCCGACGGCCAGGAGGGCGTGGGTGCCCTCGGCGACCCGCCCGTCGTTGCAGCGAACCGCCACGCCGTCGGTGTGCACGTCCACCGCACTGGCCCGGGCACCCTTGTAGAGACTCACCTTTCGGGCCAGGAAGCTCTCCTCGAGGAGGGCCGCCACCTCGGGGTCCTTGCCCGGCAGCACCTGCTGGCGGCTCACGATCAGCGTCACGTCGCTGCCGAAGCTCTTGAACATGTGGACGAACTCCACGCCGGTCACGCCCGAGCCGATGATCACCAGATGCTGCGGAACCTCCGGCGGCGGGTACGCCTGCCGGGTCGTGAGCACGCGCTGACCGTCGGGGGTGCACCACTCGGGCACGCGCGGGCGGCTCCCGGTGGACAGCACGATCACGTCCGCGGTGATCTCGCGCCGGCCTTCGGCCGTCTCGGCGACCACTTCGTTGGGCCCTGCGAGCGAACCGGTGCCTTCGAGGACGCACACACCCTGGCTCTCCAGCATCTGGCTGAGCGACTGGTGCAGCTGTTGCTGGGTGGATTCGATGTACTCCCGCAGGCCGTCCAGATCCATGGTGGGCGTCACCGGGTCCAGGCCCATACCGGTGGCGCGGGAGACGAACGACATCACGCCGCCCGCGGCGATCATGGCCTTGGACGGGATGCAGTCCCAGAGGTTGGCGGCGCCGCCCAGGATGTCCTTCTCTATCAGGGTGACGTCGGCACCCAGTCGGGCGGCGACCGACGCACAGGAGTTGCCGGCCGGGCCGCCGCCAACGATGCAGAATCGCAGCGCCCGCACGGGTTCAGATCGGCGATCGCCGGAGATCGGCCTCGACCATCATCGACACGAGTCCTTCGAAGTCCATCTTGGGCTTCCAACTGAGGTCGCGGTTCGCCTTCATGGGGTCGGCGACGAGGTGGTCCAGGTCCGCCGGGCGCACGAACCGCGGATCGGTCCGCACGTGGTCCTGCCAGCGCAGGCCGGCCTGCTCGAAGGCCAGTGCGCAGAACTCGCGCACCGAATGCGCCACCCCGGTGCCGACCACGTAGTCCTCGGGCTCATCCTGCTGCAGCATCAACCACATCGCCTCGACGTAGTCGCCGGCATACCCCCAATCGCGCCGGGCGTCGAGGTTGCCCAGACGCAGCTCGCCGGTCCGGCCCGCCAGGATGTCCGCCACCCCGCGGGTGATCTTGCGGGTCACGAAGGTCTCGCCGCGCCGGGGGCTCTCGTGGTTGAACAGGATGCCGCTGACCGCGAAGAGCCCGTACGCCTCCCGGTAGCTGCCCACGAGGCAGTGTCCCAGCGCCTTGGCGCAGCCGTAGGGAGAGCGGGGTCGCAGCGGCGAGTGCTCGTTCTGCGGGACCGGCGACGATCCGAACATCTCCGAGGAGGAGGCCTGGTAGAAGCGAGCGGTCGAACCCAGCGAGCGCAGACCCTCGAGGAGGCGCAGCGGACCCAGCCCCGTGGTCTGCATCGTCTGCTCGGGCACCTCGAAGGACACCGCCACGTGGCTCTGCGCCGCCAAGTTGTAGATCTCCTCGGGCTGCGTCGCCTCGAGGAGTCGCACCAGCGACGCCCCGTCGGTCATGTCCGAGGTATGCAGGTGGAACCGCTCCGCCGAGGCGGGATCGGCCAGGATGCCCCGGAGCCGCCCGGTGTTGTCCAGCGACGTGGGCCTCGTCGTGCCGTGCACCTCGTAGCCCTTGGCCAGAAGGAACTCGGCGAGGTACGAGCCGTCCTGGCCGGTGACACCGGTGATGAGCGCGACTGGCACGGGCGAATCCTACTTCCCGCAGGGACATCGCTCCGGGCGGCCGGCCGCGCGCCGGGCGGGTGGCCGGGTCCTGGGTTCCGGCCTTCGCCGGAATGACGTGTCGGGGGGGCGGAATGACGCGTCGGGGCGGCACCGGGGCAGGCCGGACGGGGCCAGCGAGGCGGGCGGGCGGCGGCCTCTGTCAGTCGTCGTTGATGATGGTGCCGGTGGCGGTGCCTCGGGCGATGGTGGCGCCGGC
>JAPOVS010000024.1 GCA_026708055.1 bacterium
AAATATCCCTATCCAACAACACATCCACCCGAGACCCGTCATACAACGCCTTCTGGGCCTCGTACTTCTGACGGGGCCGTGTTCCGGCAAACGGGTAGTACGCCAGATTGTCCTCGATGAACGGCATAGCCGCAGCCAGCGCCTCATGCACCCGCTCCACCTCGCGGAAATCATACGAATCCCACGGCTGGAACTCCCACCGATAGACCCCCAGAGAACCATCCGGCGCCACCACATTCGGATGAAAGGCAATTACGCCGTACCCAACACCGCTATAGCAGCACCGAAGGACCCTCGACAGTCCAGCTTGGCGGAAGCCCCACCCGCTCCAATGTCCTCTGTGGCGGGTGGTGTTCTGAAACCAGAACTTCGGGTTGTCGGAGTAGATGTTGACGACGATGAACTTCAGGATCTCCACATCCACCAGGTGTTTGTCGCTGCTGCCGGGCTGCTCGCCCCGATACGAGAATTTCTCGAATGCCGCCCGGTCCGGGAGAGCGACACTTCCGTGGTCGGCATAAGCAGGAAAACCAGGGTTCGTCGGACTCCGATAACCCACATCGGCAAGCTCCGCCACGTCATCGACGCAGTCGCCGTCCACATCGGCCGGACTGTCGATCTGATACTTCTCGACGCGGTACTGGTCGGCGCCCAACGGGGCCAGATTGTCCGACAAGGCGGTCGTGCCCGCCTCGCCGCGGGTGACCGCCACCGGAATATGCACAACCGTGCCGCCCCCGCGGTCATGCTTGCGATACAGCACGAAATAGTCAGCGGTGGTCGAAGCGACCACAATCGGCACCGCGGTGACCGCGACCACCGTCGGGGTCGGCGCTACCCAGCCATCATCGCACGGCCCCAGAGTCGCCGTGTTCGACCCGTCCTGAGCGGCCACATCCGACGACGCCACCACGCCGACCACGGCGACACACAGAATGCACGCCAGCCACCGCACAACCTTCGCCAGCCGTTGTCAGCCGCCCAAAGTCAGCACGGCTGTCAAGTCGAGGAAGCTCGTGCCGGTCCCTCTGCCGTTCTCGTCGAGCGTGTAGATCGCGAAGCCGGGCGAGCAGATCGCGGGGGCAATGGCCACGGCCATCCGATTGCACTGGAAGGTCGAGCCTTGCGCGCCGATGGGCAGCGGAGCGGGCTCCATGGCCAACATCGTCTCGACCACCGACTCCGGCGTCACCTCGCTGTCGCCGTGGCCGGCCATCGCCCGCACCCATGACAGGACGGCGGAGTAGCCGCCCTCCGCGATGGTGTCGAGGGTGCCGCCGTACTCGTCCATCACCGCGTGATAGAGCGCGACTTCGGGGTCGCTCATGTCGTCCGAGGTTCCGGTGACCACGCGGATCCCATCCACATCTACCTGATCGACCGTGGCCTCGCCGATGCAGGTGCGGACCACGATTGTCTCGCCCTCGAAGCCGAGCGTCTGGATGGCCTGCATCGCGGAGATGCAGAAGGTCTCGTCGCCGATGATGGCGAACTGCTGGGCGTCGTTGATGATCGCGGCCTGAACCTGGGGGGTCATGTCCGGCGTCCCGGGGGCGACCGCGATGATGTCTGCTTCGACGCCCACGTTCCCGTAGAACAACGGCGCCGCCTGGCTGACGGGTTCCACGGCCGCGGGCACGTCGATCACGATGATGCCCACCTTGGTCAGCCCTTTCTCCGACGCCACTGCCGCTGGTCCGACCAGAGCGCCGAGCCCGTTGCCGATGACGAACGACATCGGCGCGTTGAAGATCGCCTGGGAAAGGCCGCCGTTGGCCACGTAGGGGATGCCGGCCTCGTTCGCCTGGGCCGACAGCACCTCGCCCTGGCCCGAGACTCCGTTCAGGATGGCGACCACGCCCGCCTGGGCAAGCTCGGCCACGCAATCCTGGGCGCCCGCCGGAGTCTGCCCCGTCTCGCAGGTGATGAACTCGATCGGGCGCCCTGCTACCCCGCCCAGATAGTCGTTGGCGTAGGCCGCGGCGGCCTGCGCGGCCGGGATCTCCGCCGAGTTGTCGATGGCGTCTGAACGGCCATCGCTGACAAACCCGACTTTGAGCGGCTCTCCCGTGGCCGGGTTCGGCTCGCCGAACAAGTCCGATGTGGTCTCCGGCGCGGGGGCCTCCGTGTCGGCCATGTCGGACTCTTCGGCATCGGGTTCCCCGCTGTCGGGGGCCTCATCGGCCGGTTCCGGCTCGGTTTCCGCCCCGCTGGGCCCCTCCGCCTGCTGTTCGTTTGCGGCCGGCGCCTCGGTGCCAGCCGCAGGACTCGACGTGTCGGGATCGTCGTCGTTGCCGCATGCAGCAGCAACCAAACTGATCAATGCCAAGACGGCCAGCAGCCTCTTCCACATACTCTTGCTCATGGGTTGCATCCCTCCTCTGCGGCGGCTAGCCGTCCACATAGCAGTTTTGAAAATAGATGGGCAGCTTCGCCTAGGTCAAGAAACCGGTGCCGCGGGGTGGCCAAGGCACCGCCCCTACCGGCCCCCGGTGAAGTTGAACACCCGGCGAGCGTTGGTCTCCGCGACCGCGAGCGCTTGGTCGTCGGGCAAGTGGCGCAGCGACTCTGCCAACAGCTTGCGGCTGTTCGGCCAGTTGCTGTCGGAGTGCGGGTAGTCGCACTCCCACATGACCTGTTCGACGCCGATGCGGTCGAGGGCCGCTATGCCGGCGTCGTCGCTGATGAAGCACCCGAAGATGTGATCGCGGAAGACCTCTGACGGGGGAACCTGCCACTCGAGGTTCTGGTAGTGCCGATGCCGCTCCCAGGTGTAATCGCAGCGCTCCAGCAAGTAGGGAATCCAACCGATGCCCCCTTCCGACAGGCACACTCGCAGGTCTGGGAACTTCCGGAACACCGGCGAGAACAGCAGCTCGGTCGTGGTGAACTGCGAGTTCATGCCGAACAGCGCGATCGCAACGGCAAACGGCGCGTCCGGCGAGGTGTCGGGGACGCCGCCCGACCCGAAGTGCAGGCACAGGGGCATGGAGTGCTCCTGAGCCGCCGCCAAGACCGGGTCCCAGTGGTCGGAGTTGAATGACGGCAGGCCGAGCCGGTGCGGGGCCTCGCTGAACGAGATGGCCTTAGCGCCCATCTTTGCCGTCCGCTCGATCTCCTTGGCTGCCTCGTCGGGACTCCACATCGGTACCAGCACGAGCGGGATGAACCGCTCCGGCGCTGCCGCGCACCATTCCTCGATGTGCCAGTCGTTGTAGGCCTGTACGCAAGCGAGCGCGAGGTCCTTGTCGTCCATCCCGAAGAACGTCGAGCCCGCGAATCCCGGCATGCTCGGGAAGCAGAGTTGGGCCTGGATCCCGTCGAGATCCATGTCTTTGACGCGTTCGCGGGGGTCGTAGCAGCCCGGGATCATGTCCTCGTAGGCCGTCGGCTCGATCCCGTACTCTTCGCGAGGTTTGCCCGCCACAGCGTTGAGGCCGATGTTGGCGAAGGTCTTGCCCTCGTAGTGCCAGATATCGTGGCCGAACTCATTGCGCTCCACGCGCGGCCCGAGTTCCTTGTACTTGTCCGGCAGCCTGTCCTGCCAGACGTTGGCGTGTTCGACCACGTGGTCGTCGACCGAGATGAGCTGGGCGTCTTCGGGCAGTGGCATCGGGGCGGTCCTCCTGTGAAAGGTCGGGTTGTCAGGTCTCCCAGACGAGCGGCAGTCGAGTGAAGCCGGCAACCCCCCCGGAGTGGAAGCGGAGGGGCTCGGTGGTGTCTATGCGGTAGTCGGGGATGCGGGCGTGCCATTCCTCCATCGCGATCACCAGCTCCATGCGGGCCAGATTCGAGCCCACACAGCGATGGGGGCCGGCGCCGAAGGCAACATGGCGGTTCTTGGCCCGGTCGATGTCGACCGCGGTCGCGTCTGGAAAAGCCAGCGGGTCGCGGTTGGCCGCCCCGGTGGGCAACAGCACCCTGTCGCCGGCCTTCATCGGGCAGCCGTTCCATTCGACGTCGCGGGTCACCACCCGGCCGGGGCTGACGATCGAGTAGGCGCGCAGCAGTTCTTCCACCGCGTTCGGGATCGCCGCCGGCTCATCGACGATGCGCCGGCGATCTTCGGGGTGGGTGGCCAGATGGTGGAAGAACGCGCTCAACTCGCCGGCCACGGTGTCGAGCCCGGCCATGTAGAGCAAAATGCTCATCTGGAGCAGCTCCTGCTCGCCCATCGGCTCGCCGTCGATCTCAGCCGCGATCAGCGCGGAGATCAGGTCGTCGCGGGGCTCGGCGCGCCGCTCGGCCGCCAGCTGGCCCAGCATTCCCATCACTTCCATCGCCGCCTGCATTCGGACTGCCCCGTCGGGGTCTTCCTCCGCTGGCGTGTGCATCATCGTTTCCGCCCATTGCACCAGCTGCTCAGACCGCTCCACCGGCAATCCCATGATCTCCATGAAGATCGTGGTCGGGAACACTCGGGCGAAGTCGGTGGCCACATCGCATCGGCCGTCGGCGGCGAAGCGCTCGATCAGCTCGACGCACAGCGAGCGGACCCGCCCCTCCATTGCATCGACGGCGGCCGGAGCGAACCACGGAGTGAGGATCTGGCGATACTTGCCGTGTTCGGGCGGATCGAGCTCCTCGGGGATGAAGCGATGCGCTCCCACCTCCTCGTTGATCGTCACCGAGACGTTGGAGAACAACTCGTAGTCCCGCAGCGCTTCATGGACGTCGTCGAAGTAGGTCATGACCCACACGTCGTCGGGTCCCACGTTCGTGGTCTTGATGAACCGACTCTGCTCGCGAAGCTCGTCCCATCGGCGCCACATGTGATCGAGCAGGGCCTCGTCGGTGTTGTGGTCGAAGTCCCACTCGACGATCTGGTCAGCCACGGGGCGCCCCTATCGGCTGGGAAGACGAGGCTGGCAATTTCACGGGTGGCGTCATCGGCCTCATTCTGCCCCCAGCTCGCAATGGCGGGCGAACATAGAGGCCGCCTCGCGCTGAAGCTCTGGCGGCACCGCCCGGAACACCGGCAGGCCGGCTTGGCGCGACGGCAAGGCCACTGTCGCCGACCCGAACGCCGTCTCAACGTCTCGCTGGTTCACCATGCGCAGCTCCAAATCCACCAGGCAGTGGCCGTCCTCCTGTCGCTTGTCGGACACCTTGCCCGCCAAGAACTGCGTGTCGCCGATGTAGTTGAACTTCCGGATCGAGTCCTCGAGCTTCACGATGCATGCGTCGTCGCCCGCCCAGTCCGACACATGGTGGTAAAAATAGGCTTGGCGCATGACGCCGTAGTCGTAGGCCATCGGGTTGCCGATGCCCTTGGCCCACTCCGAGTCCCAGTGCAGCCTCTGGGCCACGTCGTAGACACCGTGCTCGTTCTTCACGTAGAACGGCTTGATCCGGTTGCGGTTCTTGTAGGCCATCCGCCCCGCACGCAGCCCATAGGGCACCATGCCGTAGCCGCCCATGTGGAAGGCGTGGATGTCGGTGACCGTGAGCGGGCCCTTGACCATGGGGTCGAGCTCGTCGCCGACCTCCACGTCCTCCCAGAACCGCTTCTCAGCGCCACGCGGCCCCTCCTGGGCGTAGATGGCGTCGATGCGCTCATAGTCCTCGTCGGTATAGGTGGCCGGCTCGATGTCGGCGTACTTGCCCCGCGAGCGGGACTCCCTGCGCTCGGTGTTGACCGTCAGTATCCGGTAGACGCCGACAACGCCGCCCCGCTGATCCACCAAAACGTCGCGCATCACCCGGATAACCGACCGGCCGGCGAACTCCGACTCCTTGACCTCAAGGCTCTCCTGGCCCGCGTACGCGTAGAGGCGGTCGCCGGGGTACAGGGGCCGGTACCAGTCCCAGGTTCCGCCGGACACGAAGACATGGACCCCGCGGAACAGGCTCTTGCCCGCCTCCTTGATCTCATCGGGTGTGCGGTCGCCGAGCATCGGCGTCTTGATGAAGCCGACCTGGGTGCCGTGGCCGATCTGCGATCCCCACCGGGTGCCTTGGCCATAGGTCGGATCGGTGTAGAGGGGATTGTCGTCGCCGACCCCAAAGGCCCAGTTGCGCAAAGCGTCTGGGGTCGCCTGGGTGATGTGCTCGCTGATCTTGCGGGCCGCGTAGTAGCCCAGCAGCTTCCGGGCCCGCTCGATGTCGTCGTCGGTCAGCTCATGGCGGAGAGCCTTCTCGATCTCGGCCTCGAGACCCTCATCGACCTTCAGCGACTCGTGGGTGTCGCTCATCGACATCCTCCTCGAAAAATACTGACCCATTTAAGCCGATGGCGGCTGAACTGTCCAGCCGACGGCTTCACCCGCTCACCCCTGCCCCGATCGCACTCCATCCAATCAGACCTTCTCGCTGGACTCGCCCCAGAACTCGTCGCGAATCTGGCGCTTGTAGATCTTGCCCGCGTCGTTTCGGGGCAGCGCGTCGCGGAACTCATAGCGACGGGGCCGCTTGAACGCCGCCAGCTTGTCCTCGCAGTACACCGCGAGGGCCGCTTCGAGCCCAGACCGCGACTCAGCCTCGGATGGCTGGATCACGGCCACCACACGCTCACCCCAGTCCTCGTCGGGCTCGCCGATCACGGCTACGTCGTCGACGGCGGGATGCTCGAGCAGCACGGCCTCCACTTCGGCCGGGTAGATGTTGACGCCGCCGCTGATGATCATGTCCTTGGCCCGGTCATGGATGAACAGGTAGCCGTCGTCGTCGAGGTACCCGACGTCGCCGATGGTGAACATGTCGCCCCGGTGCGCTTGGCGGGTGAGGTCTTGGTCGCGGTGATAGGAGAAACCCGCGACGGTGCGGAAATAGATGTGGCCCGATTCGTTGGGGCCCAAAGCGTTGCCGTCGTCGTCGAAGACCGCCAGCTCCACGCCGCGCACCGCTCGCCCGACCGTTCCGGGCTTCTCCAGCCAGCGATGGGGCTTGGCAATGGTGGCCGCGCCCTCCATGCCGCCGTAGGTGTCCCACAGCACCGGGCCCCACCAGTCCATCATCTGCTGCTTGATCGACACCGGGCAGGGCGCCGCCGAATGCACGACCGACCTCATACTCGACACGTCATAGCGGGCCCGCACCTCCTCGGGCAGCTTCAACATCCGATGGAACTGCGTCGCCACCATGTAGGCCGAGCGCACGCCGTGGCGCTCAATCAAAGAGAGCGCCTCCTCGGCGTCGAACCGGCCCATGATGACCAGGGCGTGGCCAACGTTGAGCGCCCCCATGTAGTAGGCGTGGGAACCCCCGTGGTACATCGCGGTGGACACCAGGTGGGGGCCCTCGAACGGCCGGAAGTCGAACGCCCTCCCGAACACCGACGCGCGCTGCAAGTCTTTGTTGGGGTCGCCGCCGGCGGCCTTGCGAACGATCCCTTTCGGCTGGCCGGTGGTGCCCGACGAGTACACGATCGCGCCGCCTGCGCTCCGTTCGCCGGGAACCGCAGTCGGATGCCCGTCCCGAAGCTCGTCGAGCGACGCCGCTGCCGGCACATCGCCGACGCCGAACACCTCCGTCAACTCCGCAATGCGCCCCCCTTCGGCGCCTTCAAGCAGGTCGGCGTGCTGCTCATGCACGATCAGCGCGTCGGCGTGCGCATGCTCGACAATCCCCGCCACCTCGGCGCCGGTCAGGTACCCGTTGACCAAAGTCAGGTACCAGCCCGCCTCATGGCAGGCCAGCGCGACGGTAATCGGCAGCACGCCGTTGGGCGCCAAGACGCCCACGATTGCTCCCTCGGTGAGACCGTGCGCCCGCAGTGCGTACACAAGCTGGTGTGCCTCTGCCGCGACCTCTCCGTAGGTGCGGGCCCCGTCGGGAGACGCCACAACCGCCGCCGCGTCCGGATGGTGTTCGGCGATGTTCCAGAACCCGAGCGGCTGGTCCCACATATTGCTAGCTCCGCTGCGCCCGGCCACGAACAGAAATACTAACCTATTTGCAGGCAGGGTGGCCGGGTCGAAATCGGGTTAGTGTTTCTGTGTTCGGGCCACCGGGAGGATCGCGCCAATGACCACTGATGGCTTGCCGAACCCCGAGGTCGTCCAACTCCAGGTGGCCGACGGTGTCGGTCTCATCACCCTCAACCGTCCTGAGCGGCGCAACGCGCTGCACCGCGACATGTACGAGCCCATCCAGACCAGCCTGCGCCAGTGGGCCACCGATGACGCCGTCGGCTGCATCGCCATCACCGGCGCCGGCGAGGGATTCTGTGCCGGAGGCGACGTCCGCGGCGGTGGGAAGCGCCGCGGCGACCGTCCACCGCCTGACGTCGATGAGACCACCAGCGCGCTCCTCGCCGACGCGCAAACCGCGCGGCTCCTCCACGAGTCGCCGAAGCTGACGCTGGCCGCGGTCAACGGAGCCGCGGTCGGCGCCGGGCTGGCCCTCGCGCTTGCCTGCGACTTCAGGATCATGGCCTCGTCGGCCTCGCTCATCCCCGGATGGGCACGACTCGCCTTCAGCGGCGACTTCGGCGGACCGTGGTTTCTCACCCGCCTCGTCGGGGCCTCGAAGGCTCTGGAGATCCTCATCGCCAACGCCAAGGTGGACGCGCCGACCGCCCTCAGCCTGGGCCTGGTCAACCGGGTTGCCGACGACGGCGACTTCGCCGATGCATGGCTGAGCTGGGCCCGCGAGCTCGCCGCTGGTCCCCGACAGGCCCACGCATTCATGAAAGAGAACGTGCGCGACGCACTCCATCTCCCGCTCTCAGAAGCGCTCCCCCGGGAATCGCGCCGCATGAGCCAGTCGGCTCGAACGCCCGACCACCGAGAAGCGGTGCGCGCCTGGCTCGACAAGCGTCCCCCCGACTTCTCCCGCTCCGACCAGGAGGACGCCAGTTCTCCCGACCAAGGCGGTGGAGGAGCGCTGTGATCGATCTGACGCTGCCGACCGAGACCGGCAAGAAAACCCATGAACTCGTGGCCGAGGAACTGCGTCGACGCATCGTGTCCGGTGAACTCGCCGTCGGAGAGCAACTGCCCCCTGAGGACGAGCTGAACCAGCTCTTCGGCATCGCCCGCACAACCCTGCGCGAAGCGCTTCGGGTGCTCGAGTCCCAAGGCCTCATTGAGGTTCGACGCGGCCGCGGCGGCGGGCCGGTGGTAACGAAACCCGATCTCGATCCCACTCGCACGGCGCTGGCAATCGCCCTCCAACTCGAAGGCGCCACCGTGGGCGACCTCACCGAAGTGCGCATGATGATCGAGCCGAGTGCCGCTGGAAAACTGGCCCACAAGCACACCGAGGCCGACCTCGACGCGCTGAGCGCAGCAATTCAAGCAGCTCACATCGCCGCGGAGGCCAACGACACGGCCGCGTTCGGCCAGGCAGCAGCCCGGGTACATGAGACCCTCATTGAGCGCAGCGCCAACTCCGCGCTGACCATCATCTCCCAGCTACTGCACGAGTTGGTCAGCCGCTACTACGAAGACCGCGCCGCGGTCACACCCCAGCGCATGATGCGACGAGCCGTCCGTTCATACCGGGCGCTGGTCGACTACATCGAGGACGGCGATGTTGTCGGCGCCACCGAGCACTGGCGCGGGCAAATGGCGTTCACCAGTCGGCGGACCTCCAACGAGGTGCCGATCACCTTCTCAGCCTGACGCCGCCGCCTCGTAATGGGTCACGCCCGGATTGCCACGACCAGCGCCCGATCGACCCTGGCCTTCCTAACGGCATCCACCTCGTAAGGGGTCACGCCCGGGGCTCGCGGGGAAGGCCGAGCACCCGCTCGCCCAGCAAGTTCCGCTGGATCTGATGGGTGCCCCCGGCGATGCGACTCTGTCTCGACGCGTTGACCCCGTGGCTGGCTATGTCACCATCGCGTGCGGTTGGGTCCCACGCCTGTGCCGCCGGGCCCTCGAGGTCGGCCACAAGCTCTGCCGCCTCTTGCTCCAGCGAGCCGGCCGCCATCTTCAACATCGATCCCGCCGCGCCGTTTCCCTCGCACAATGTCCGGTTCACGTACCGGCCCCGAAGGAGCTCGAGGATCCGCTCGGCGCTGACCACCCGGGCGATCCGCTGCCGAGCCACAAGGTCATCGATCCTTCCCCCTGCCCGCGCCGCGCCGATCACTTGACGGCGTCGGCGGCCATCGCCCGAGCCGCCCATGTACCCCGAGCGTTCGCCGCTCAGTGTTCCCGACGACACCGCCCAACCGCTGTTGACCTCGCCGAGCACCGCATCGGCCGCGATACGCGCCCCTTTGATGAACACCTCGTTGAAGTGCCGGCCCCCGGTTATGTCCACGAGCGGGAGCACTTGAACCCCGTCGGCGGCCATCGGCAATATGAACATCGTGATCCCCGCGTGAGGACGCTCCGCATCAGGATCAGTTCGGGCCAGCAACATCCCGAAATCAGCATCGGCGGCATACGACGACCACACCTTTTGGCCGTCGATGATCCACTCGTCGCCATCGAGGACGGCTCTGGTCCGAAGCGACACCAGATCCGAACCGGCGTCGGGCTCAGAGAACAGCTGGCACCATTGCTCGGCGCCGCTCGCGATGCCCGGAAGAAAGCGCCTCTTCTGCTCCTCGCTCCCCGATGCGAGCAGCGTGGCCTTCGCCAATGTCGAGCCCACCCCGAGGGGACGCAACGACGGCGTGTCGTGTCGCAGCAGCTCCTGGGACAGCACCCGGGCATGGGCCCGACTCAACCCCTTCCCGCCGTACTCCTCGGGCAGATCGACCCCCGCGAAGCCTGCTGCGTGCAGCTCCCGCTGAAACCGCCTTGCCTCTTCGGCCGCGGCCTCGTGGCCATCGGGGGTTCGCCCGATAGTGTCGAGCCGCTCATCGTCAGCACCGGGAGGCAGCACTCCATAGCGACCTTCCAGCCAGGCCCGAACGGCGGAGCGGAACTCCTCGACATCCATCACTATAAATAGGGTAATATTTCTTTGATCGTGCCTGCCACCTGAACCATGGCAACAGGAACCATGACAATGAGGGGGAACCGATGAGTGGCTCGTTTCAACCGCTCATGGAGCACCCAAACCGGGGCAACAAGAGCATCGGGCTAGCGCCCGAGGAGGCGGAGAGCGTCAACCGGGGAGGCCCGTCGTGGATCTCGGCATAGCCGGCCAAACCCATATCGTGTTGGGCGGCACCCGGGGCATGGGCCGCGCCACCGCTGAGATTCTCGCGGCCGAAGGCGCCCGGGTTGCCGTGTTGGGCCGAGACCCCGACCGAGCGCTCGAGGTCGCCAACGAGCTCGGGCACCGCCACAACGTCGCGGCCTTCGGCGGTGCCCTGCCCGCCAACGATGAAGCCGCGGTCGCCAATGCCATCAAGGCGGCGGTGCAGGCACTCGGACCGCTTGCGGGACTGGCGACGGTGGCGGGCCCGATGGGACCCCGCGGCGATTTCCTCGACCTCGACGACGATGCCTGGTATGAGCACCTTGAAGTCCAGTTGCTCTTGACCACTCGTGCCTGTCGCACCGCGCTCCCATACCTGATCGAAGGCGGAGGCGGCCGGATCGTGACGGTGGCGGCACACTCAGTGCGTTCCCCCAAGGCCCACCTCACGCCCTATGCCGCGGCCAAGAGCGGGGTCGTCGCGCTTACCAAATCAATCGCCAAGGCCTACGGCAACCGCGGGGTGCGAGCCAACTGTGTGTGCCCCGGCGCCATCGAGACCCACGCACTCGCTCCGGTTCGGGCCGCCGCACAAGAGCGCTACGGCGATGGCGACGGCGACCCCTTGTATGCCTTTGCCGAAGCCGAATGGGGACTGACCTCCGGCGCCCGACGACTCGGGGCGCCCCACGAGGTGGCCGAGCTGATCGTCTTCTTGCTCTCAGAACGCGCACCATACCTGTCGGGGGCAACGATCAACATCGACGGCGGCACCGACTTCTGAGGGGCTGCGTGGATAGGCGCGTGGGACGGGAGAAGAGCACCGCGGCGCGCAGACCTGGCTTATGCTGATCGAGCAGCACCAACGAAGGAGGAACCGATGACCGGACCAATGGACGGCGTGAAGGTGGTCGAGGTGGCCCAGTTCACGTTCACGCCCGCGGCGGGCGCGGTGCTCGCCGACTGGGGCGCCGAGGTGATCAAGGTGGAGCATGCGGTTCGCGGCGACGCCCAGCGCGGGCTCAAGCTGGGCACCGGCGGCGCGGGCGCCGGCTCGTTTCAACCGCTCATGGAGCACCCGAACCGGGGCAAGAAGAGCATCGGGCTGGCGCTCGAGACCGAAGGCGGGCGGGCGATCCTCGACGAGCTCATCGCCGAGTCCGACGTCTTCGTGACCAACTTCTTGCCCGCTGCTCGGCGCAAGCTCCGCCTCGAACCCGACGACATCAGAGCCGTGAACCCCGACATCATCTATACCCGCGGGTCGGCTCTGGGCCCCCAGGGGCCCGAAGCCGAGAACGGCGGCTACGATTTCAGCGTCTTCTGGTGCCGCGGCGGCAGCGCCTACGGCGCCACCCCCACCGGCTCGCCACGGGTCGCCGACATGCCCTCCGGCGCCTATGGCGACTCCATGGGCGGCATGACCATCGCGGGCGGCATCGCCGCGGCCCTCCTCAAGCGCGAGCGCACCGGCGAGACCAGCATTGTCGACGTCTCGCTGCTGTCCACCGCCACTTGGGCCACCGCGCTCGCCCTCAGCAGCGCTCTCCTCTTGGAGCAAGACCTCGTCCCCGAGACCCTCGACGGGCCTTCGTGGATGCGGTTCAACCCAATCGTCGGGACGTTCCGGACCGCCGACCACCGCTTCGTCAACCTGACCATGCTCCAGGCCGGCCGATACTGGGCCGACGTGTGCCGGCACATCGACCGGCCCGACGCCATTGACGACCCCCGGTTCGGGACTGCCGAGGGCCTGATGCAGAATGCCGCCGAAGCAGGGCAGATCGTCGCCGACGCCATCGCTACCCAGCCCTACTCCTACTGGGCCGAGCGCTTCCTAACCCTTGAGGGCCAGTGGGCGCTCGTCCAGACCCCCCTCGAAGTCGCCGCCGATCCCCAGGTCCAGGCCAACAACTACATCCTCTCGGTGCTCGACGAGAACGGCAATCCGCAACAGCTCGTCTCCAGCCCGGTCCAGTTCGACGAGCAGCCCTTCGCCATCAGCCGCGCCCCGCAGTTCGCCGAGCACACCGACGAAATCATCCGCGGGCTCGGCAGGACCGACGACGAGCTGATCCAGCTCAAGATCGACGGCGCAATCACCTGACCACCGCCCCGCCCCATGTCGGCGAGGCGGGGAGCGACCGCAGAGATCGAGCTACTTCAACAGCGGGTCGCGGGGCAGGCCCAGGATGCGCTCGCCAATCTGGTTCCGCTTGATCTCCGACGTCCCACCCGCAATCGAGAACCCGCGGTGGTACAGGCGAACCGCGGTCGCTTTGTCGGCGAACACGGCCTCGGAACCGGCAAGCTCAGAAAAGATGGCTGCGGCATCGTGGCCGAGCTCGGATAGCACCAGTTTCGTAACCGCACCCTCTGGGCCCCTGTCGGCGCCCTCCACCGCCCGAACCGTGCTGCGCAGGTTCAACATCTGGAGCGCTCCGACAGTAGCCACATAGCGGCCGATCCGGCTGGCGCCGCCGACAAGACGATCGGGGTGGTCTGCATGCATCTTCAACATCGCCACTGCCGGGTCGAGAAGGTCGGCGCCGCCGCCGCCAATGGACACGCTCTCATTCCCAAGAGTCGCCCGGGCCACCGTCCAGCCGGAGTCCACGTCGCCGACCACATCGTCGTCGGGAACGAAGACCTCATCAAAGAACACCTCGTTGAAGTCGCTGGAACCGGTGATCTGACGAAGCGGTCGCACCTCCACCCCAGTGGCCTCCATGTCGATCACCATCATGGTCACCCCAGCGTGCTTGGGGGCCTCGGGGTCGGTCCGGACGGTGGCGAACCCGAGCCTGGCCTCGTGGGCGCCGCTGGTCCAAACCTTCTGGCCGGTCACCAGCCATCCACCGTCAACCCGGGTGCCGCGTGTCTTCACCGCAGCCGCATCCGAGCCCGCGTCGGGCTCGCTGAAGAGCTGGCAGAAGATGAACTCGCCGTCGAGCACTGGCCGGACCCACCGCTCGAGCTGATCGGCGGTGGCGTGCTGGATGAGCGTCAACAGCACCCAGCCTGTGATGCCGAACTCGGGGCGGGAAAGCCCTGCCGCCGCGAACTCCTCTTCGATTACAAGCTGCTCAACCGGACTGGCGCCGCGCCCCCACGGCGAGGGCCAGTGCGGCATCACATAGCCGGTGTCCACCAGGGCGCGGCGAAGCTCTTCGGCGTCGAGCTCCACCGTGCGTCGGGCGAACTCTGCGATCTCGCCGCGCATGGCCTCGGCCTCGGGGGGCAACTCGATGGCGATCTCGCGCCGGATGCCCCGGTCGAACATCTCGGCGACATCGCGGCTCGCGGCCGGCGAGTCGATGAGGCCGCCCAGGGCGAGCGCCCGTCGCAGATACAGGTGCGCGTCGTGTTCCCACGTGTAGCCGATACCGCCGTGTACCTGGATGTTGAGGTTCGCGCATAGGTCGGCAGCCGGGCCCGCGAGAGCTGCGGCCACCGCGGCGGCATAGGCGAACTGCTCGCGGTCGCCTTCGTCTGCGGCCCGAGACGCGTCCCACAGTGCCGCCGTGGCGAGCTCCGTCGCTACCAGCATGTTCGCGCAGTGGTGCTTGACGGCCTGGAACATCGCGATCGGGCGGCCGAACTGCTCGCGCTCGCGCGCATAGGCCGCGGCATGCCCAGTGCAGGCTCTCGCGACCCCCACAGCTTCTGCGGCAAGAATCGTGCGGGCGAGATCCACCAGGCGCCGCCGCCCGCCGGCCACCACCGCCGCGGGCGCCTCTTCGAGCTCGAGCGCGATGCAGCGCCGCGTCGGGTCGATGTTCTTCGGCGTGCTGCGCGGCGTGAACTCGTCGATTTCGACGATGGCCACGTCTTCGCCCACCGCGGCAACCAGCAGGGTGGCCGACTCGGCGCCCAGGGCCGGCGATGCCGTCCCGCTGAGGTGGCCGTCTGCCAGTCGCAGCCCCTCGTGGTCGAGCGCGATGGCCGCGGCGGCTGTCCCGTCGACTAGGCCCGGCAGGTGGGCCGCCTGCATGGCGGCGTCGCCGCCGCGGTCGATGAACGCGGCCGCTATCGCGGTCGGGACAAACGACCCCGGCGCCACCGCGGCGCCGAACGCCTCAACGATCACCGCGAGCTCGGCCAATCCATAGCCCGATCCGCCATGGTCCTCGCTGACGTGTACACCGCTCCAGCCCAGTTCGGCGACCTCGCTCTGCCATGCCGGCAAGGCCTCCTCGGGCGCCTCGAGCAGCGCTCTCGCCGCCGCGAGCGCCTCCCGGTCGGCCAAGAACGCGGCCACCGTCTCGGCCAGGGACTGATGTTCTTCAGAGATCGCAAGCGCCATGCGGCAAATATTAACCCATTTTCCGCGCCACCTAACACCCGGCGACCCCAGCAGCATTGACGGGTGGAGGGAAGCGCTTGACGAACCTTTGGCTGGCGGGTGAGGATCAGCGGGTGGCGGTGCATGTGCCGGTTGTGGTGGTGGGCGGCGGGCCGATCGGGCTGACCGCCTCGATCATGCTGTCGCGGTTCGGGATCGGATCGCTGTTGGTGAACCGGCGGGAGACAACCAGCACCCACCCCCGGGCCCGGTTCATCGACGTCCGCTCCATAGAGATTTTCCGCCAGATCGGCTTGGCCGACGACATCATCAGCGGGGGCCTGCCCCCGGAGTGGGTGCAAAGCGTGCGGTACTCGACCACTTTCTCCGACCCCGAGGTGTGGCGGCTTCCCACTGAGAGCTACCACTCGGTGCCCCAGCCCTACAGCCCCACCATCCCGGTGATGACCTCCCAGGATCTCGTCGAGGCCATCCTCCACGACGCCGCCCGGTCGTATTCGACCGCCGATGTCAGGTTCGCCACCGAGCTCGTCGGGCTGGAACAAGACGCTGACGGGTGCCGGGTTCGCATCCGCGACCTCCGGTCTGGGGAGGAGACCGCGCTCACCGCCGATTACGTGATCGGCGCCGACGGGCGCGCCAGCACGGTTCGGGCTCTGATCGGGGGGCGGCTGCTGGAGGGCGACGTCAATCCCTTGCAGATCCAAGACGTGTTCTACCACGCCGACATGTCACCCTGGGTCAAGGACCGCATCGGCGCGCTGTTGTTCGTCTACCACTCCAAGGGCTACGGGCTGTTCCAGCCCCTCGACGGCAAGACCCGCTGGCGGGCCCAATGCACCACCTTCAATCCCCCCGTTGATCCGAGCGAGATCACCGAGGAGCTGTGCGTGGAGTGGATCCGCAGCGCCATCGGCGACACCGAGGGCGAGCTCGAGCTCGAGCTCGAGAGCATCGCCCCGTGGAACCCCGAGGCCCAGTTGTGCGACACGTTCGGCGCCAACCGGGTGTTCCTGGCCGGCGATGCCGCCCACATGCTGTTCCCCACCGGCGGATACGGCATGAACCTCGGGTACCACGGGATGCACAACCTGGCGTGGAAGCTCGCCTACGTCTTGGGGGGCGCCGCCTCCGCCGACATCCTCCACAGCTACGAGACCGAGCGGCGCCCCCAAGCCGAGCGCACCCGCCAAGCCTCGGTGGGCAACGCCCGGCTGGCCGGCGAGCTGTACCGCACCCACATGCGGGGCGGCGATGTCGCCGAGGCCGCCTTCAAGCTGAGGCAATACGGGAACTTCCAAGGCATGATCCTGGGCACCGAGTACCGCTCTGAGCTGTGCCGGGCCGACCCCGACCCGCCGCCGGCAGTTGCCAACGAGCTGGTCGACTTCGCGCCGGTGGTGCGATCGGGTCGTCGGGCCCCCCATGTGTGGCTGGACGACACCCGAACCCGCTCGGTGCTCGACCTGTTTGGCGAAACCTATGTGCTGTTGGCCGATGGAGGGCTCAGCGCCGCCGTCGAGCAGGCCCGCGGGCTGGAGGCCCGCGGATTCCCCGTCGCGGTCTTCGAGTTGCCCCAGCACACTCTGGACAGCGACCTCTACCGATCCGGCGAGGACGTGCTGGTGCGCCCCGACGGGGTGGTGGCCGCCCGCATCACCGCCGGCGCCGAGCCTGATCTCCCCCGGCTCACCGCCGCGGTGTGAGTGGGCTCTTGGAGAGAGGCGCCGACTCGGTCACCCCCGCTTGACATCTCGCGGTTTGCGGTCAAGCATTGGCCGGCGACCATAGAGGGAGTGGCCGCGCTGGAAGCCTTCCACAACCGGAGCGAAAAAGGGGGGTGTCCGCATGACACTCAAGCCGGGCGACATCAATCTGGCCAGCCATGCCGATATGAGCCGCCATGGATCGCCCGTTTACCAGTACTTCGAGATGCTGCGGCGGGAGGCGCCGGTTTGGTGGAATCCCCCGCCCAGCCCCCAGAATCCCCGCTACCGGTGCCCGGGCTTCTGGGTGCTGTCGAAATACGACGACGTGGCCATGGCCTCGAAAGACCCGGTGCGGTTCTCGGCCTGGGAGAACTCCGTGTTGTGGACCAACCCCAAGGACAACCCGGATGCGCTCAACGCCCAACGAGCGGGGCTGATGGGCATGGACCCGCCCCAGCACACCCAGTACCGGCGCCTCGTGCAACCCGGACTGACCCCCCGCAAGATCGCGAGCCTAGAGCCCTTCATCCGCGAGCAAGCCCAAGACGTCGTGGCGGAAATGGCCGCCCGAGACGAGGTGGAGTTCGTCTTCGAGGTGGCCGCGGAGCTGCCGATGATCCTGTTGTGCCAGCTTATGGGCGTCCCCCAAGAAAAGCGGGAGGCGTATCTGCGACTGGGCAACGACGTGGCCAACTTCGAGTTCAACGAGCAGTTCGAGCAGACCATGATCGACCTGTACTTGTTCCTCGATGAGGTTGTGCAGTCTCGCGGCGGTCTCCAAGACGACACGATGCTGTCGAAGTACCTGCACGGCGAGGTGGACGGCCGGCAGCTGACGAGGGATGAGATCACCCAGTTCTTCCTCACCCTGTCTATCGCCGGCCATGAGACCACCCGCAACACCACCGCCCACTTCGTGCGCCTGATGGACGAGCACCCCGACCAAAGGGAGCTGCTGCTCGAAGACCTCGACGGCCGGCTGCCCAACGCGATAGAAGAGGTGCTGCGGCACTCCCCGCCGGTCATGCAGTTCTGCCGCACCGCCACCTGCGACATCGAACTGCGGGGCACCACCATCGCCAAGGACGACAAGGTCTACCTGTCGTACATATCGGCCAACCGCGACGAGGAGGTGTTCGAAGACCCCAACCGCTTCGACATCCTCCGTCCCAACGCCGACGCCCACTTGGCCTTCGGCACCGGCCCCCACTTCTGCCTCGGCGCCTCGCTGGCCCGCACCCAGCTCCGATGCGTGCTCGGCGAGCTGTACCGACAGCTTCCCGATATCGAGCTGGCCGGGCCTCCCACGCCGTTGAACAGCGTGTGGTTCAACGGCATCACCGCCATGCCCGCGCGGCCTGGGCGGGCAGCAGTCACGCGGACCAGAGGGTGTTGATGGGGCGCAGGTGGAGTCGGCCTTGGTCAGCGGCGAGGCGGGTATCGGGCCTGGCTCGCCCTCAAGCCATCCGGAGACAGCTGTGAGCCGGCCACCCGACAATTCGGCCTGCGACCCATCTCAGGGTAGCACTAGTTACAAAACTGTCCAGCAGATAGTTTAGAAATCGTCCTCAAGATAATTGCCGAAATGGCTCAGTAACCCAGGCGCTGACGCTGGGCGTGTGCGGCGTGCTGAGCACCGCCGCATCCTGAGATCGGCCCGGGCTGCGAAGCATCTTGCTGAGCTTGTCCGCGTTCAGCTGGTGTCTCTGATGGTGCCGGTGGCGGTGGTGTTGGCGAGGGTGGCGGGGCCTCGGGGGTTGGACAGGGTGATCTGGAGGGTTTCGTCGCCTTCTGCGCGGTTGTCGGGCAGGGCGAGGACGCTGATTTCCTGGTAGGTCTGGCCGCCCCGGAAGCTCACCGTGCCGGTGGCGCGGGGTATGTGCCAGTCGGCGCCCTGCTCGGCGGTTATGCCGCGGACCTCGTAGTCCACGGTGATGGTGCGCCAGAACGTCTCAGTGAGGGTGATGGCGAACCGCAGCCTGGCACCCTCGGCGGCGACGGCATCGGTGACTTTGATCTGCCGGCCCGCAGGAGGCGGCGGGGGCTGGTCGTCGTCGGCGACGGTCACGGTGGCGGTGTTCTGCGAGGACACGGTGTAGCCGGTTCCGGCGTTGGCGGTGAGCGTGACCGACCCGTCGGGCTCGTCGGTGCTGTCGCCGGCGGTGGCCACGGCGAGCTTCACGGCGCCGCCGGTTGGGACAACGACGGTGCGGGCGCCGGGCGTCACCCCGTAGTCGCCGGTCTGGGCGACCGTCACGGTGACGGTCAGCGGGCTGGCCGGCGCGGGGCTGGCGGTGATGGTGAACACCGCGGAGCCGCCTTCGGTGATGCCCGGCCCGGCGGTGACGCTGATCTCGGGCACGTCGTCGTCGGCGACGGTCACCGTGGCTGCGCCCTGCAACGAGGAGACGGTGTAGCCGCTACCCGTGTTCACGGTGAGTGTGACCGACCCGTCGGCCTCGTCGGCGCTGTCGCCGGCGGTGGCGACGCTGACGGTCTTGGCACCGCCGGTTCCGATCACGACAGTCTTCGTTCCGGTCGTGGCGCCGAAGTCGCCGGCTTGGGTGACGGTGACGGTGACCGTCAGTGGCGTCTTCGGGGCCGGACTCGCCGAGACGGTGAACGCAGCGCTCTGGCCCTCGGTGATCCCGCTGCCCGCCGTCACGCTGATCTCAGGATCGGGGTCGGGGACGGGCGGGGGCGGAGGGTCGTCGGGGGGATCGGTGTCGGGCGTGCCCGGGTCGTCGTCGGGCGTGTCGGGGTCTTGGGGCGTGTCGGGGTCTTGGGGCGTGTCGTCGTCGTCGGAGACCGCGACCGCGGCCGATCCGCTGGTCGCGGACACGGTGTAGCCGCTGCCGGCGTTGAGCGTGAGCGTGACCGACCCGTGGGGCTCGTCGGCACCGTCGCCGGCGGTGGCAACGCTGAAGGCCGTGGTTCCGCCGGTGGGGATCACCACCGCCTGCGCGCCCACCGCGGCGCCGAAGTCGCCGGCCTGGGTGACGGTCACCACCACGCTCAGCGCCGAGGACGGCACCGGGCTGGCCGAAATGGTGAAGCCGGCTGAGCCGCCCTCGGTCACGCCCGCCCCGGCGGTGACGCTGACCTGCGGCACAACCGCCGGCGGCGGCGGGGTCTGGGCTGTGGCGCGGCACGCCTCGAGGCTGTCGAGCTCGGCGTAGATCGCCTGCCAGAGCGCGTTGGGGCCGGCGCCCTGCCAGTTGGGGCTCTGGCGGTCGGGGCGGGCCTTGAGCGCGGCCACGGTGTAGGTGTCGGTGCCCAGCATCGTGGCATGGGCGCGCCCGAACGTGTCAACCAGGTCGGGGCGGGCGCCGTTCCACGGGTCGCCGGTCTTGGCGGCGACCCGCGCGAGCAACGCCGTGTCGGTCGTGCGGCACACCGGCGGCGGAGTCTGCGCCGGCTGGTCGTCGTCGGCGACGGCCAGCGTCGCTGCGGGCCTGCCCGACGACACGGCATAGCCGCTGCCTGCCCTCAAGGTGAGGGTGAGCGACCCGTCGGGCTCGTCGGTGCTGTCGCCGGCGGTGGCCACCGTGTGGGTGACACTGCCGCCGGTGGGGATCACCACCGTCGCCGGTCCGGCCGCGGCGCCGAAGTCGCCGCTCTCGATAACCGTCACCGACACCGTCAGCGGCGCCGACGGCGCGGGCGCGGCGCTCACGGTGAACGACGCGCTGGCGCCCTCAGTTATGCCCGAACCGGCAACAACGCTGATCTCGGGCACAGTGGCGGGCAGCTCGTCGTCGTCTTCGGCCGGGGGGTCGTCGTCGTCGGCGACCGCCACCGATGCCGCGCCCTGCGCCGCGGAGACGGTGTAGCCCGTGCCCGCGTTCACCGTCACGGTGACGGCGCCGTCGGCTTCGTCGGCCTCGTCGCCGACCGTGGCCACGGTGTGCTGCGCCGATCCTGTCGTGGGTATGTTCACCGTCGCTGTGCCCGTCGCCGCACCGAAGTCGCCCGTCTGGGAGACCGTCACGGTCACCGTCAGCGGCGCCGTCGGCGCGGGGTCGGCGGTGACAGTGAAGGCGGCAGAACTGCCCTCGGTGATGCCCGACCCCGCGGTGACGCTGATCTCGGGCACATCGGGGTCGTCGTCATCGGCGACCGCGACCGAGGCCTCGGCATGCTCGGAGGAGACGGTGTAGCCCTCGCCCTCCTTCAGGGTGAGGGTGATCGCGCCGTCGGACTCGTCGGTGTCGTCGTTGGTCGTGGCGACGCTGTGGGCGGCCGACCCCGTGGTTGGGATCGTGACCGTGTGGGTGCCGGTCGTGCCCGCGGCGGCGTAGTCACCGGTCTGGGTGACCGTGACGGTCACGGTCACCGCTTCTTCGGGCGCCGGATCGGCGGTCACGGTGAAACTGGCCGAGCCGCCCTCGGTGACGCCCGCGCCGGCGGTGACGCTGATCACCGAGCCCTCCGGATCGTCGTCGTTCGACACGGCGACCGACGCCTCGGCCGCGTCGGCCGACACGGTGTAGCCCGGCCCGTTGCTGACGTAGACCCTGATTGCGCCGTCCGCCTCGTAGACCTCGTCGTCGTCGGTGGCCACGGTGTAGGTCGCTGTGCCTGTGGTGGGGATGGTCACGGTCTGCTTGCCGGTCGCGCCCGCGGCGAACTTGCCGTCCTGGCTGACCCGCAGGTAGACGGTCAGATCCTCTGTCGGGGGCGGGTCGGCGGTCAGCGTGAAGCTGGCCGTGCCGCCCTCGGTCACGTCCGCGCCGGCCCAAATGCTGAGCGCCGGCACGATCAGCGCCGGATCGTCCTCGACCGTGTCGTCGTCGGAGACCCAGACCTTCGCCGCGCCGTTGACCGACGAGCGCGTGTAGCCCGTGCCCGCGTCCAGAGTCGCGGTGATGAATCCGCTCGACTCGGCGGCACCGTCGTTGACGGTGCCCACGACCACGTAGGCATCGCGGCCGCCGGCGGGGATCGTGACCGTCCGCACGCCCGTCTGGCCCGAGCCGGCGAAGTCGCCCGGATCGCTGACCGTCACGCTCACGGTCAGCGCCGACGCCGGCGGCGGATCGGCGTAGACCGCGAAGATGGCGTTGCCGCCCTCGCCGATCGCGCCTGTGTGGTGCATGCCGATGCCGATCTCGGGCGTCGTGCCGGCTGTGCCGTCATTGTCGAACACCGGCGTCGAGGCCGAGCCCCGCGCCGGCGAGATCGTGTAGCCCTTACCCGCGTTGATCGCCAGATCGATGGCGCCCGACGGCTCGTCGACGCGGTCGCTCTCGGTGCTGACAGTGAACTCCGCCGACCCGGAGGTCGGGATGGTGACCGTCCGGCGGCCCAGCTGTGTCTTCCACTTGTAGTTGTCCTGGGCGTCGAGGTAGTGCGAGTCGGCGAAGTCGCCCCGCTGGCTGGCTGTCACGCTCACCTCGAGCGGCTCCAGCGGCTTCGGGTAGGCGCTGAGCGTGAACACAGCCCTGCCGGCCTCGAAGACCCACTGGTTCGCGGTCACGCTGACCTCAGACGGCGAACGGTCGTTGTCCTGGACCACCATGCTCGAGCTCGAGACCCAGCCGATGTCATACA
>JAPOVS010000025.1 GCA_026708055.1 bacterium
CGGGCCATGGGGGCTCCTCGCCGATCGGGAGCAGACATTACTCCCACACCGCGAAACCACATCACAGGGCGCAAGAAGAAGAGCGCCAGAATGACGGCCGGAGGGCGAGGCCGGCCCGTCGGCGACGAGAGGATCAGCGCCGCCCTTCCTTTGCCCGAGACTCGAGGACCTGCCGTTCCACCCTTCCGATGTGCCCAACTTGGCCCTCCGTGAGGCGGAACAGCGGCTTTTGGCGCCCTAGCGCTTCCTCAATAGCCTCTCGACGCTCCTCATCGGTCATCCTATGAGACCAAGCCTTGTTCTCAATATCGTCATTATCTGACATTACTTCTCCGTTTCAGTGCTTCTCCCGCAACACCGGCTACATTACGTCAGCCGATTCCCGAGGGCGATCCGTCGCTGCGCCATCCGAGCAGATCGACAAGTACCCGCGCCAGCGCGTCCGCGGCCGTGCTGTGTGCTCGACGGCCCTCACTCGTGGCGAGAATGGTCCTACCAGTGGTGTGAGACACCGACAAGACGCCGATGGTGGCACCCGCGGCGTTCAACACAGGCATCGCCGCTACTTCCGTGAGATTCGCGTAGCGCCGCTGCCGGTTCTCATCAAGGTTGTGGGTCCCATCATGCGTCGCGCTGCCTGTGGCAATCTGGTACTCGCCCGTATCGTAGGCCGAACCGGTGACACCCTCACCGCGCCTCCATCCCCGCTGCTCGCCCTCGGGTTGGCCTGTGCGCAGCACAGCAAAGAGTTTCTCCTTGTCGTCGTCGAACATGAAGAACCGAAACTCGCATTCACGGAATCCCGGATAGGCGGACTTCGCCTCCTCGATGATCCCCTTCGTGGCGAGCGTGGCGACAAGATAGCGGGTGGCGTCGAGCGTCTCCGACCGGCTGACCGACGCGTCATTACGGGCCAAGTCGTCTGACACCTCCTTGGCTACCTTCGCTCGCTGGAGTGCCGGTGCCTGCATGTCCACGGAACCGCCTGGCCATTTCACGCTTCTCAACCAAGGGGCCATCGCACCTATCGCCACGGAGACCGATCCAGCAACAAGGGCGGTCGTAGCGAACGTGGTGTGGCCAACGAAGAAAAACGAAGCGACGACAATCGCTGTGCCGAAAACACAGGTGTAGATGCGGCCGATGTCGTTGCCGACCAGCCGCCCGCTCCTACGCGACCAGCGACGAACCGATACGGCCAGCCGACTGCTCATGCGTCGCGCCATGCGCAGATCATGGTACAGAACTCAAGTCCTGAGATAATCCTCCTCAATCGCCGAGGCGTCGGCACCGTGTTGATGCCATCCCGAGTAGTCGCCATGATCAGCCGGCGGGGGTGTCCACGGGCGGGGGGATCGGAGGCCGGGCGGTCAGCCGGCGGCGGGGACTCCGGCGACGAGAATGGTGGCGAACATGCCCACCACCGCCAACGCGAACCCGATGATCATGTACGTGACCGTCCTGAGGTCGCGAGTGAGGTCGGTGCGGAGTTGCGCGAGGTCGGACTTGGTGGCGAGCTGCTCCCAGTCGGGCGGGAGGCGCTCGATGAGGGCGTCGGCGGTCTCGGGGTCCATGTGCTCAGTCAGGCTGCGGTGCAGATGCGCGGTCTTGGTGTCGCTCGCCGTCACGGGATCCTCCTGCGGCTCTCGGTCTGCCGGTCGCGGTCCCGCCTGCGGGACGAGTCGGCTCCGGTGTCCGGGCCATGGGGGCTCCTCGCCGATCGGGAGCAGACATTACTCCCACACCGCGAAGTATAGCAGAGCAGAACAATCCGGACTCCGGCCACTGACCGGCGGGAGACAGATCCCGGTTCAGACCGGGGTCCAGCCTGGGGCGCAGATCTGCGGGGGGCACTGGATTCCGGCCTGCGCCGGAATGACGATGGAGGGCGGGGACGCCGGAGGGCACTGGATTCCGGCCTACGACGGAATGACGATGGAGGGCGGGGACGCCGGGGGGCTCTGGATTCCGGCCTGCGCCGGAATGACGAACAAGAGAGAGGTGCAGGTGCAGAAAACGGCGAGGGGGCCGGCGCTGGGCCGGCCCCCTCGGGTTAGGAATCTAGAGTTGGATCAGCCGGTGAAGCTGTCCCTGGGCGGACCGTCGTCCTCCGCGGACGGAACCATGTCGCCGCCGTCGCCCATGTCGCCGCCGTCGCCCATGTCGCCGCCGTCGCCGGTGTCGCCCATGTCGCCGCCGTCGCCCATGTCGCCGCCGTCGCCGGTGTCGCCCATGTCGCCGCCGTCGCCCATGTCGCCGCCGTCGCCGGTGTCGCCCATGTCGCCGCCGTCGCCCATGTCGCCGCCGTCGCCGGTGTCGCCCATGTCCTCGCCGCCGCCCATGTCGCCGGTGTCGTCCATCGGCTCTTCAGCCGGTGGCTCCGGTGGAGGCGGTGGCGAGCAGTCGAATTCGACCTCGAGCCGCGCAGGATCGTCGGCGCCTGCCAGTTCCAGCGGCGAGTTGTTCGAAACCGCGCAGTGAGCCGGCACCGCGCCCTTCACGGTGGCCGATGCGGAGCAGCTCTTGCCATCTTTGTCCAGCATGTAGGCCGCCTTGGCCGCGAAGTTCGTGGTGCTGTCGTTGATGACCGCAGTCACGTTGAAGTAACCCGTCCGCAGTTCCACGAGGATTGAACTGCCTACGGAATGGATACCGCTGCTCGCCGACGGGCCGGACGTGACCTGACCAAGATTGGCCGGCAGGTCGGGAGCGCCACAGTTGTCATCGCTGAAGTCGTAACCGACGCTGGCACCACCGGCGTCGCCGGTGACTCTCTGCAGCAGGACAACGTCTACCGTCGCCACCGAAACGGTCAGGTCTGGCACGTTCACGTCGTTGTTGTCTTCCACGGTAGCGGTGTCGCCGTCGGGACCACCGTCACTCGCTGCCGACCCTGGGGTCTGGTCCTTCTTCAAGTTGCCCTCTGAGCGTGCCGAGCCGTCGCCTGCTGCGAACCCTGGGGGCAGGGCGGCCGTGACGGTGTACTCACACTCGGCTCCGCCGAGCGACCGGTCGACCACTTCCAGCGTGGCCTTCTGCAGCTTGTTGTCGTCGGCGTCGGCCTTGGTGTCCTCGCTCACCTCGTTGCAGCCCTCGGGGACCTTGCCGTCAGCGGCCTTCTCCGGCGCGGCGGTGATTGTGAACGGGGTGGCCGAGGCGGCACCAGCGTCCCGCTCGTTCGCCCTGGCCGGCGTCTTCACCGTCGTCCCGGCGGTGCCGCCCGTGCATGGATCGTCGCCCGACGCGGCATCGATGTCGGCCTGCGAACAGGTCACGGCCGCAACGCTCGGGTATCCCTTGACAGTGACGTTCAGCTTGGCCATCAACGCGCAGCCGTTGGCCGTGAGCGCTAGCAGGACATTAGTGCCGACGGCGGGCGTATTGAACGAGTCGATCCGGCAGGTCGCGCCGTCGGCGTTCACATGGGTGGCCTTCCACTCGTAGTTGCAGTCGCTGTCGATCACGACGCCCTGCTGCTGCTGAGATCCGTCACCGTCGGTGGTATCGGTGCCATCGTCGTTGACGGTAATCGTCACCTCGCCGGTAGGGCCGGACGTACCGTCGCCGGGATCGCATCCGCCCAGCGTCTTCCAGCTGACCGTGTACGTACCCACGTTGCCGGAAGCCGGGCTCTGGATCGTGACCACTTGCTTGGCGGCCGAGGCGGGGCTGGAGGCCAGCGCCAGTACCACGGCCAGTAGACCGGCGACGCTCAGGACGCTGGTCAGAATCTTTCTCATCTCGCTTGGGTTCCTTCCCTTGATTCCTTGAGGCTCCCCGGCACGCGCCGGGACGGCTGCCTCACTCCAACAGGACTACTACATTACACCCCGGCAGCGCCGCGGGCAACACCTGTGTGATGACGCCCGCCGCGGCGCTCCGCCGCACGGGGCGGTCAGCCGCCGAATCCGGCGAACAAGGCGAGATAGAGAGGGGTGAGCAGCACTGCCACGCCCACCAGCAGTTGGGCGGCCCGCTTGTCGATCCTGGCCTCGACGCGCTCGAACTTGGCGTGCACGACCTTGAACTCGGCGTCCACGCGCTCGAACCTGGCGTCCACGCGCTCGAACCTGGCGTCGATCTTGGCGAACCTGGCGTCCACGCCCTTGAACTTGGCGTTGGTCTCGGTGAACCGGGCGTCGATCTTGGCGAACCTGGCGTCCCACTTGAGGTCCATGCGCTCCTCGAGGGCCGCCAAGTCGGTCTTCGTGGCCAACTCGCGCCAGTCCACGGGCGGAAGGCTGTCCATGAGCGTCTTGACCTGCGCCTCCGGCAGCACCTCGCTCAGCCCCTTCCGCAATTCGTGCCGTTCCGTCTCTGTCGGCGTCACCGGTAACTCCCTCCTCGTCGTGCCAACCGCAGGGTCCAAGACCAAGAGGGGAGCCGAAACCCCCGAACGTTCAGAAGACCATAACAGTCCGCCCCGTCGCAGGCAACCGGGCGGGAGACCCCGCCGGCCACTGCACCGGAACATCGGACCGACACCGCAGGGCGACGGAGCGAACCCCGCCCCCCGCGGCGTGGCGGCGAGGCTGGCACCCACCGCCCCCCGCCGCGTGCCGCGTGCCTCCCGGCCGGCGCGTCCGCCGCCTCGATCCCGCCCGCGGTCGTCGGGTCCGAGACGACCCCCCCCCCCCCGGCCCGGCGCTGGGCCGGCGAGTGCGGAGTTCGGCGGATCACGATAGGGTCGCCCCGTTCGAACTCGCCGTCTGAACCCGGCCGGCCGGCTTCCCTCTCGACACATCGGCCACCCCAGCACCCACACCCGGTGGCTATACTCGGAGGAGAAGCAATGGAACCAGCAGTACTCGCACTCGTCGGACTGACCTTGACGGTCGTGATCCACCTTGACCGCTCCCGCGACAAGGCCATGCAGAAAGGCTTCAACGCGCTCGCCGGCGCGCTGAACCAACTCCGCACCGAGACGACCGAGAACGACGACAAACTCCGCGCCGAGATGCAGACAGGATTCGCCGCCAACGCGACCGCGCTGAACCAACTCCGCACCGAGACGACCGAGAACGACGACAAACTCCGCGCCGAGATGCAGACAGGATTCGCCGCCAACGCGACCGCCCTCCTCGAACTCGCCCGGAACGTCGGCCGGGTCGAGGGCCGCACCGAAACCCTCGTCACCAGCCAGTAACCCACCGGGAACACCCTTCGGCGCTCGCTGAGCCTGGCGGCGACCGTGCGACCCATCGAGGACCCCGACGGGTTGGTCGCCACCGTCGTCGGCATCCCCGGAGCGTGGGGCTCCGGTGCAACGCCCGACGAAGCGCTGGCCGACCTCCACTCCGTGCTGATCGGCTGGGCCACCCTCAAGCTCGAAGACGGCGACCGTGACATCCCCGCCATGAAGGGCATCCGCCTCGTCCTCGACACATGAGCCAGCGGCTCACGCCCGTCAGGGGAGCCGGCGCCCCCGAAGCTTCAGCGGTTGGCTGCGGTCTCGCGAACGAAGTCGTCGCTGTCAGTGGCCAGGGCGGCGAGGGCGGCGGCCGGGATGGCGGGGTGGGTGGCCGCGATGCGGCGGACCAACGGGACCCGGTCCCGGGCCAGGCGGGCGAGTGTCTCGGGCGGAGTGGAGGGGTTACCCGCCACGGTGGCGCGGAGCGACTTGCACCAACTCCTCCCCAGGCGCCGGAGGGTTCTCGGCGGCGCCGCCGGGTTGGCCGCCACTTCGCCTCGAATGATCACCTCGAAGGGGAAGTACCGGTAGGCGCGGGACGTCCGGTCGAGCAACTCCGGCGGTGTCGAGGGGTTCGCCGCCAGTCTGGTGCGCAACCGCCAGTGGCGCCGCCTCCACAACTTCGCCAGCACGTCCAGAGGCGCCCCGGGGTTGCCTGCAAGGACGAAGCGCACGATGTGGCTGGTGTCCCCGGCGAGCATCCCGAGAACCCTGGCGTCCGCGTGGGTGTTCCCAGCGACGGCGCTTCGCACCGACTCGACGGGGTCGGAGGCGAGTATCCCGTGAACCCTGGCGTCCGCGTGCGTGTTCCGGGCGACGGCGCTTCGCACCGACTCGTCCGAGTCGGAGGCGAGCCGGGCGAGGACATCCGGGGGTGCGGTGGCGTTTGCCGCCACCCCCCTGCGGAGGCTGTCGTCGGGGTCGGCGGCCAGCCGACGCAGATCGTCGGCCGATGTATCGGGGTTCCAGGCGGCGTAGGGCCGGGGCTTGGTTCCCGAGTCGTGGTTCATCACGTCCTCCTTGTCGTCTGCGGTCGTCTGCGGTCGTATCGGTTGTGTGCGGTTCTGTGTTGGCTTGGCGGCCGGTCGGGTCGGGGTGAATGATCGCGGCTTGCTGGCCGGTCGTGGCTTGGCGGGTCACGGCCTCGACTCGAACGGGTTGATGGTCGGCAGACCGAACAGTTCGAAGTACTCGACGTTGCCGGTGACCACCGTGAGGCGGTGCACCAGGGCGGTGGCGGCGTTCATGGCGACGTCCAACGCCGCCTCCGGATGCCGGTGCATGAGGCGCGCCCACTCCCGGAACGTGGCGGCGTCGGCGGCCAGCACGCCGTAGGCGCATCGCAGCCGCAGGAGCCACTCCTCGAGTTCCTGCGCCATCAGAGTGTCCGTCGTCGTGGCCTTCTCCCGGGTCTCCTCGACGACCCTCTGGATCACGCCGATCGCCATGGCCGAGATGTGCAGCCGGTTGGCGGGAACGCCGGTGACCCAGTCGAGGACGGCTTGGCCCCGCGTCCGCCGGAACAGCGCCACGATCACGCCGGCGTCGAGCAGGTAGGCGGCCGACTCCGCCCGCTCGAGCCGGTCGGCGGGGCGGAGGTGGCGCTCGGGGCGGGGCGGCGGTGGCGCTCCGGTGGCGACCGCGGGCTCGAGCAGCAGTTCCTTCAGCGAGGGGACGGCGCCCTCCAACCGCCGCCATTGCTCGATGGGAACGACCGCCGCAATCTCGGCGCCCCGCCTGGTGATGATCTGCGGTCCCTCGGTGAGGCTCGCATCGAGCATCTCGCTGAAGCGCGCCTTGGCGTCCTGCACCTGCCAGGCGGTATCGGGACGCCCGCCGGCGAGGGTCTGCGGGCCGCTGCTCAGCGGCGAACCAACGTTCTGGTCAGTCACCTGACCAGATTAGCACACCGTGTTGCGGGCCGGAGCCGACCGGTCGGGGAGACCGTCGACGCGGCCAGGCCGGTGGTTCGGTCCGGGCGTGGGTGTGTCGAGCCTCTCAGCAGCCCAACTCTCGGAGGCCGTTGCGGAGGCCGCCGACGCGGAACTGGGCGATGCCGATCGGCACGTTGTCCTGGCCCGTCACCCACATGGACACAGGGTTGTCGCGGCCGGCCGGGCGGGCAGGCGGGCGACGGATTGGCATTTTACTGATATTTCAAATCTTTTTATTGTCTTATATACTGATCCGGTCGGGACGGTCGGTCTAGACTGGAGGTGCGAATGGCGAGCCGAGGCCGCGGCCCTGGCCGCTGCAGAGGAGGCGAGCATGAGCGTTCTGTCCGAACTGGACCCCGATGTGGCGTATCCCGCCACTCCCAGCGTGCCTGACTCCGACCTGCACTCGCTGGTCCGGTACCTCACCTACGGCGCGCTGCGCGAGCACTTCGCCGGGCGCCCCGACTGCTTCGTGGGCCAGGACCTCAACATCTACTACCGCCGACACCCTCGGCGCGCGTCGGTGGCGCCCGACGTGTTCGTCTGCTACGGCGTCCACTCCGGGGATCTGGAACTGGCGGCCAGCTACCGGCTGTGGGACGTGGGCGCGCCGCCGGCGTTCGTGCTGGAGATCGCCTCGGAGAACACCTACCCGGCCGACCTCGAGGAGAAACCCGCCAAGTACCTGGAGATGGGCGTGGAGGAGTACTGGCGCCTCGACCCCACCGGCGGCGATTTCTACACCCCCATCCTCCAGGGCGACCGCCGAACCGGCGACACCTGGGAAGCCATTGCGGTGGATGATGACGGCAACGGCGGCCTCTGCGGCCACAGCGGTGTCCTCAACCTCGACCTATGTGCCCAAGCGCACCAACTCCGCCTCCGAGACCCCCGGACCGGCAACTGGATACCCGATCCCACCGAAATGCGCCACCAACGAGACCACCTGCGCGAGTCCCGCGACGCCGCCGAGGCGCGTGCGGAGGCCGCCGAGGCGCGTGCGGAGGCCGCCGAGGCCGAGTTGGCGGCACTGCGGACCCGACCGGACGACCAGACCTAGCCGAGCGAGGTCGAGCCGCCGCGGCGACTAAGGGTCGCCGCCTCGCGGACCGACTCGTCGCTGTCAGCGGCCAGGGCCGCGAGGGCGGCCGGCTTGGCGGCCGGCGTGGGGGTGCCGAGCCGCTCAGCAGCCCAATTCTCGGAGGCCGTTGCGGAGGCCGCCGACGCGGAACTGGGCGATGCCGATCGGCACGTTGTTCTGGCCCGTCACCCACATGGACGCACGGTTGTCACGGTCGAGGCCCGCGGAGTGCACGAAACCCGCCGCGTCCCTCGACACCGCATATTGGGGGTCGAGGCTCTCCATATTGGGGGTCGAGGCTCTCCGCCGTCGTCAGATCCACCCAGTACTCGCGCTGCCACTCGCCCCAGTTGAACTGCAGGCTGACCGACACCCGGCGGGTGATGGCGCCGCCGGGGCGGCGACGAGCAGCCCGCCCGCCAGGACGCAGAATGCGACCGTTGCCCGGATGCGCGCATAGGCGACTCCCGCCGTCGTCGCCGTCCTGAAGCACGTGGACGCCCGGACTAGTGCGCGCATAGGCGACTCCCTCTGTGACTAGTGATTCTTCCTATCGCCGGGGGCCGCGGTGTCCCGACCGGGGGCCGGGCGGCGGGTGCGTGAGGCGGCCAGGGGTTGGGAGGTGCCGGCGGTGGGTTGGGGGGTGGGTGTCACACCCTCTTCATACTATTCGGGGCATGGAAACAACCGGGGTGCCCGGCTGCGGCAGGCCAGATGTGGTGGACGACAGCGGGGACGGCGGCGGGGTTGGGGGGCCAGTGTCACACCCTCTTCATACTATTCGGGGCATGGAAACAACCGGGGTGCCGAGGCTCGGGGCCGGCGCGGGCAGCGGTGGCGGGGACGTGGCGGGGGGTGCCGGGGTTGTCGGCGGCGGGGTGAGCGGCGGAGTGGCCGCGGCGCTCGACGTGGGGGGTGGCGGGGATCTCGGCGGCGAGGTGAGCGGGGTGATGAGCGGCGGGGTGTGCCGAAGCGGCGGGGTGAACGGCGGCGGGGCCGTGGCGCCTGAGGCGAGTGGTGGCGGGGACGTGGCGCCTGAAGTGATCGTCGTTGGTGCTCGGGATGCGGTCGGGCGGGTGGCGGCGTTGGTGGGGGCGCTGTTGGGTGAGCTCGCAGGCCTGTCGTTGGATGGGGCGGGGCGAGGGGTGCTGCGGGGCGTGGTGGCAACGCTGGCGCGGGTGCGTGCGGGCGCCGATGCGGCGGAGGCTCGGGTCGCGGGCGCGCTGGAGCGGCTCGACGACGGCGGACTGGATGTCGTAGAGGTGTTGCGGCGCAATACGGGCTCGTCGCAGCGCGAGGCGAGGCGGCGGTGGCGGCGGGCGAGGGCGTTGAGGCAGATGCCCAACGTCGCCAGGGCGCTGGCGGCCGGGGACATCTCGACCGAACACGCGGAGGCGCTGGCGCGGGCGGCGGCGGCGACCAGCGCCGAGGTTGTCGACGGCGACGCCGAGTTGCTGGCGCGGGTGGCCGGGGTGCCCGCCGATCGGGCCGGGCGATACATCGAGGCGTGGACCCAGCGCCACCACGATCCCTTCGACCTGCAGCAACAGCACCTGCGGCAGCGTCGGCGGCGGCGCCTGAACTTCGGCGACGGCGAAGACGGGATGCTGATGGCGCACGCCGCGTTCGATCGCGTGCTGGGAGCGCAGTTCCGATCGCTGATCAACGGCATCGCCGACCGCATCTGGCGGGCCGAAGGGGGTCGGGACAACCCCAACAGTCGCAGCGCTGAGCAGAGGCGGCTGGACGCCCTGGCCATTGCCGTCGGCCTGGAGCCGCCGCCGGCCGCCGCGACACCGCGGGATCCGGCGGGGCGTGCCGAACCGGCGGGGCGTGCCGAACCGGCGGGGCGGGGCCCGGCGGCGGCTCCTCAGGCGCAGCCCGGGGAGGAGGCGGTGCCGACGACTCCCCGCGAGCCCGGGTCACAGCCCGCGGAGGAGGCGGTGCCGACGACTCCCCGCGAGCCCGGGTCACAGCCCGCGGAGGAGGCGGTGCCGACGACTCCCCGCGAGCCCGGGTCACAGCCCGCGGAGGAGGCGGTGCCGACGACTCCCCGCGAGCCCGGGTCACAGCCCGCGGAGGAGGCGGTGCCGACGACTCCCCGCGAGCCCGGGTCACAGCCCGCGGAGGAGGCGGTGCCGACGACTCCCCGCGAGCCCGGGTCACAGCCCGCGACTGGATCTCTGGTGGTGACGCCGCGGCACCAGATCGTGATCGTGGCCTCCACCGACGTGATCTCGGGCAAGGATCCGCAGGGTCGCTGCGAGATTCCGGGAGTCGGCCCGATTCCCCTGAGCGAACTGGAACGGCTCGCCTGCGACGCCGAACTGTTCGGCGTGCTGTTCTCCGGCGAGGGTGAGCCACTGTGGCACGGCCGGGGCGAGCGGACCGCCACCGACGCCCAGCGCCGCGCCCTGGTGGCCCGCGACGGGGTCTGCGTGCTGTGTGCCGACGAGCCCGCCCGCTGCGAGGCGCACCACGTCAAGCCCTGGGCCAAGCCGTCCGAAGGGCCCACCGACATCGACAACATGGCGCTGCTGTGCGGCACGTGCCATCGCCGCCTGCACAACCACCGGCGAGTCCTGCGCCGCGGGCCCGACGGCGCCTGGGGCACCGCGCCCGATCCGCGCTTCACCGGACGACGAAAGCCGGTCCGCCCGCCCGGCAACAGCGTCCGTCGCGCAGCAGCGTCGGAAACGTCCGCCTGCCGGCTGGCCGCGCTCGAGATGACGATGAAGGTCGAGGCGCAGTGCTTCACGCAGGGCGTAGGGCGAACAGGCTGGGACTTGGACCACCGGTCAGAGCCGGCCGTGGCATCCCGGCTCGGTCGATGGGCGACCGCGGGAGGAACCGGGCAGCGCCTTGGAGGCAAACAGCGTCCTGGAGGCAGACAGCCCCCCTGACGCCGGGAGCGCCGCGGAGGCGGGCAGCGCCTCGGAGGCAAACAGCGTCCTGGAGGCAGGCAACCCCCCTGACGCCGGGAGCGCCCCGGAGGCGGGCAGCCCCCAGAGCGGTTTCCCGCTACGGGGGCTCGGCGGGCTGCGGCGACACGACACCCGGCGACGCGGGCAGCCCCCGGCCGGCTCCCGCTACGGGGGCTCGGCGGGCTGCGGCGACACGACACCCGGCGACGC